>JAIRKI010000064.1 GCA_031260185.1 Synergistaceae bacterium
CCGCTGGGGATCAAGCCCCCTGTCCCCATATAATATTATTATAGGGGGTCCTGGGCACTTGCCCCCTTGCGGGGTAGGGGGCAGAGCCCCGCGGGGTTATATCGAATGGAGGGGTTTTATATGGTTTCTCAAAACGTAAACAGCCGCGTTCTCGGCGCGGCGTCGTTTTTGTGCGGGGCCTGCGTCATGGTGCTGGAAATGGCCGGTTCGCGCGTGATGGCGCCCTATATGGGGACGTCTCTTGTGGTGTGGACGGCGCTGATCGGAATCATCATGGCTAGCCTGACGCTCGGTTATTGGCTCGGCGGCGCCGTCGCCGACAGACGGCCCGAAATAAAAATTTTATATTATATCATTCTAGCGGCGGCGCTTGTCACGGCCGTTGTCGGCGCGGCCGCCGCCCCTGTTTTGGAATCGCTTTCGGCGGGCGTGAGAAACGTTTATATCGCCGCGGTCATGGCGTCCGCCCTTCTCTTCGCTGTTCCAAGCGTCCTGCTGGGCATGGTGTCGCCTTTCATTATGAGGCTGGCGATGCGTAACGTCCTGTCGTCGGGGGGAACAGTCGGCAAGTTCTCGGCGCTGTCGTCCGCTGGAAGCATAATCGGCACGTTTCTCGGAGGGTTTGTGCTGATCTCGTTTTTTTCGTCCAGGACTATACTATTTATGGTGGCTTTCGCGCTGGCGCTGGCGGCCCTGCTCTTGCGCGGGCGCCATGCGGTATTGCCCGTGATCGCGGCGATTTTCGCCGCCGCCTGCGGGTTTCATTACGAATCGGACGAAATCGCGAGGGAGGCCAAATTCATGGAAACAGCTGAAATATCCGGCGAAATAACCGTCGAGACGCGCTACAACACCATAAGAATAACGGAACGCGCCGCGAGCGGGAGCAACCGCCGGGTGAGGATCCTCCAGACCGACCCCATGGGCGCTCAGTCGCTGATGTACGTGGACAGGCCGAACGACCTGTACAGCGACTATGCGAAGTTCTACGACCTCGCTTTCCACTACAAGCCCGACGCCGAAAAAATACTCATGCTCGGGGGCGGCGGCTATTGCGTGCCCAAACATATCGGCGCGACCAGGCCCGGAGTGGCGGTCGACGTGGTGGAACTTGACCCCGGCATAACCGACGCGGCGAGAAAATATTTCAATCTCGAAGACAGACCGGGACAGCGCATCTTTCACGAGGACGCCCGCATGTTCGTCAACAGGGAATCCGAGGCGCCGGCGCGAAACGGGCAAAACGCGCGAAAATACGACGCGGTGTTCGGGGACGTTTTCGGCTCGTCGTACAACATCCCGTTTCACATGACCACCGCAGAATGTATGGGGAAGATAAGGGCGATGATGTCCGACGACGGAGTGTTCATCGTCAATATAATTTCTTCGCTCGACGGAGAGCTTTTCAGCGGGATATATTCGAGCGTCGCCTCGGCTTTTCCGACGGTGATGATATATCCCGCCACGTATCCGAATTCGAGCCGCGCCAGGCAGAATATCATGATAGTGGCGCTGGCGGACGGGAACGCGCCTTACCGCGCGCCCGACGACGACTACACGGCCTTTCTTCTGGCACACAGGTGGACCAACGATTTCGCGCCAAAAACAGCCGCGTTCACGGACGCGTTCGCTCCCGTCGAAAAATACTCGCTGTCGCTGTGACCGCCGGCGGGCGCGCGGCGGCGGTCATTGTTTCATTCCGCGCATGACGCGGATATGGAGCGGTATCGAAAACGCGAAGGCCGCCGCGTCGGCGAGCGGCTGGCTTATCTGAATCCCGAAAAGCCCGAGCGAATGAGACAGCGCGTACAGTATCGGCAGGAGAAACAAGCCTTGTCTCGCGGCCAGTATGTTTGCCGGAAGCGATTTTCCCATCGTCTGGAACATCATGTTGTTCATTATGACCCATCCCATGAGCGGTGACGTCAAAAACTGGAGCCGCAGCGCGAGGGAACCTATGCGTATCACCTCTGGGTCGTCCCCTCTGAACATCGCCATGATGTCCGGCGCGAATGGCCACGCCATGGCCGTTATCGCCGATAATCCCCACACGGACAGTTTCACGCAGAACCAGAAAGCTTTCCTCACCCTGCCGTAATGCCCGGCGCCGCAGTTGAAACCGCACACCGGCTGAAAACCCTGTCCGAGGCCGATAAGCGCCGAGTTCGCTATTATCATTATCCGCGTGACGATCGACATCGCGGCTATGGCGGCGTCGCCGTAATCGCCCGACAGCCTGTTGACGAAGATGGCGGCGGCGCTCGCGAACACCTGTCTGGACAATGACGGAGCGCCTCCGCGCGCCATATCTTTGAACAAATCGAGCCGGAACGTGAAATCGCGCGGCGAGACGCGAATATTGCCGTCTTTGGCGCATCCCGCCAGCAGCAGGCAGAAGCTGATGAACTGGCTTATCGTCGTCGCGAGCGCGGCGCCGGCCACGCCCATTTTACAGACGTATATGAGTATCGGATCCAGGATAACATTGATGACGGCTCCGCTCACCATTCCGGCCATGGCGTACGAAGCGCTGCCCTGAAAGCGCAGCAGATTGTTGAGCATGAGCGAAGCCGTCATCCACGGGGTTCCGAGCAGGATGTAAAAGATATAGCTCTTCGCGTGCGGCATTATGGTCGGCGTAGCGCCGAGCGAAACGGCCAAGGCGTCCGGGCGCGCGAGCCCCGCGGCGGCAAGCGCGGCGCCAGCGGCCAAAGTGGTGAAAAAAACCGTCGCGACCATTCTCGAAGCGTCCTCCGGCTTCATCGCCCCGAGCTGACGCGAGATGTAGTTGCCGGCGCCCTGTCCGAAAAAGAAACCCACAGCCTGAATCGCGTTCATCAGCGGAAAAGCCACGCCAACTCCGGCGACGGCGCTTGTGCCGAGAGAGCCGACGAAATAAGTGTCGGCCATATTATAGAGCGCGGATATCAGCATTACCGTGATTGTGGGCGCCGCAAGCCCCAAAACCAGACGCTCCACCGGAGCCGCGGTCATTTTCGCGTATTTCGCGTCAAAATCATTCGTATTTGACATTATGACGACAATCTTACCACCAAACGCGCCCGGCGGATAAACATCCCGAAACTACAGGCAAAAACAACCTGGCCGCGGCCGTGCCGGCGGCGTCCGCCGCACATAAATATCCCGAAACCACAGGCAAAAACCCGCTGGCTCCCCGTATGCGCGTCGGGCCTATGGATGTCGCCGAAATTTTTCAGAGCGTTTCAGAGCGCGGGAGCGTCGCCCCGCGCTCCCTACATTTTTTTACGGCGATAAAGAAGCGTCGCGGCGGCGAAGAGCGGCAAGATTACGCTCGCGCCGGTATCGCAGCCGCCTACGATTGGCTTATCGTCGTCGGGCGTGGGAGACGGGGTTGGCTGGGTGGGGCCGACGCGTATATCGACAACCCTCGCTATGAGTTCGTTATCTCTTCTGATAATCTCAAAATCGTAGTCCGTGTTGTCTTGCCTGCCGGTCACTTTCCAGGTCAGACCGCTGTTGGTCGTCAGTGCCCCGGCGCTGATGAGCATGATCTCGTCCCCTTTCAGCAGGCTCCTGCCGGCCTCGACGTCAATGGCTTTTATAACGGAACTCCTGTTGTTGCCACCGGTCAGATTCGCGCCGCCGGTGACCGTGATCATCGCGTCACCGGTTGAGCCAACCGAAAAATTCCCGGGTAAAGTAAAGCTCAAATACTCGAAGTTTCCCACTCTATCCACTTCCAGATGTCGGGTTTTATCCAGAACCAGCGTGTTGCCGGTGAAGGCGTCACTGCCGGTGTAGTTTTTGTGCCCTCCCTCCAGTGCCCGATCCTTCCCGGTTATGGTCGTGGTGCCGGAAATAATGACGGTATTGCCCGTTATGTCAACGGCGTTGATGTTGCTGTCGCACCAGCCGCCG
>JAIRKI010000004.1 GCA_031260185.1 Synergistaceae bacterium
TGGAGACGTTTTCGGATAAACACTGAGCATGTGAAGAAAGGAACAACGCAGATGACATGACATTGATTTATGCGAATATTGGGTAAGGGGGTGACATTTTCACTGGCCCTTGACAGTTATTTATCAACAATTCCCTAGAAAAACTCACAGGGAACTATAGGTCAATACATAAATTTTTGGAAAAAATTTTTTTGGCGTTTTGCCATACTCCACAAAAAATCGTTGAAGTTTATGCGTAAAAAGATACAATAATCGCATGATTTTTTGAGAAGGAGAAACGCCGTGAAGAGGAAAATTTATTATGCCAAGACCCGAGACAAAGACTGAGCTGCTAATCGCCGCAAATACGCGGTTTGACAAACTGTTCGCGCTGATTGACGCAATGCCAAAGAGCGAACAGACCGCCGCGTTTTGCTTTGACGTGGACAAGGCGGGCAAAGAAGCGCATTGGAAGCGCGACAAAAACATCCGCGACGTGCTTGTTCATCTGTATGAGTGGCATCGACTTCTGCTGAACTGGGTTGCCGCCAACCGAAGCGGCGAGAGCAAACCGTTTCTTCCCGCGCCATACAACTGGAAAACCTACGGAGATATGAACGCAGGGTTTTGGAAAAAACACCAACCAACGCCTCATGAGCGATCGCGTGAAATGCTGAAAGAGAGTCATAGGGCGGTTGTCATGCTGATTGACACATTCTCCGACGAAGAGCTGTTCGAAAAGAAGCATTTTTCATGGACGGGCGGCACGACTCTCGGCAGTTACTGCGTTTCGGCGACTTCGAGCCACTACGATTGGGCAATAAAAAAGATCAGGGCGCAGATTAAGGCATTGAAGGAGCAATCACAATGGACAAGCAATTCGACTGAATATTTGCTCCGATCGAGAGAGAGAAAATGACCCATGAACCAACAACCGCCATATACAATTACGGTAAAAGCCGCGGACTATTTGGCGAAAATCGTTGAAACCGTGACGAGGCTTGAATTCGGCACGGATTTCAAACGCGACATAAAGCTGCACCGGCAGAACAGGGTGCGGACTATTCATTCATCCCTCGCCATCGAGGGCAATACTCTCTCTTTGGACGAAGTGACCGCAGTGATAGAAGGTCGCGCGGTCGCCGGAAAGCAGACGGAAATCAAGGAAGTGAAGAACGCTTACGAAGCCTACGACAAGATAATGACGTTCGATCCGTATGCCGTTGGAGACTTCCTGAAAGCGCACAAACTGATGACAGACGGACTGCTCGGGGAATCCGGCAAGTTCCGCGGCGGCGACGCGGGAGTATTCGACGGCGACGTGGCGGTGCACATCGGGGCGCGTCCGCGATTCGTCCCGCGCTTGATAGAGGAATTGTTCGGTTGGGCGAAAGAATCTGAGCTTCATCCCGCGCTGAAAAGCGCGGTCCTGCACTATGAGATCGAGACCATCCACCCGTTCGCGGACGGCAACGGCCGCATGGGGCGGCTGTGGCAAACGCTCCTGCTCGCCAAGTGGAACACGCTTTTCGCATGGATACCGATGGAATCGTTGGTGTATGAAAAAAGGCCGCAATATTATCAGGCGCTTCGAGACGCGCGAAGCAAAAACGATTCCGGCGGGTTTATCGAGTTCACGCTTTCCGCGCTGTTGAGCGCCATCGAAGTTCAAGCGAAGCGAGAAACCGAACAGTTTTCGGGCGACGAAAAGTTCGTAGAAAACGCGAATGAGTTCGTAGAAAAGTTCGTAGAAAATGACACGCAAAAAACTATCGTCAAGCTGATGGTTGAACAGCCGGCAATCAGCGCGAAGAGAATATCCGAAATAGCCGGGATGTCGTCACGCGGCGTTCAGAAGAGCATTGACACTTTGAAGAAGCGCGGGTTGGTCGAAAGGGCCGGCGCGGACAAAGGCGGCCATTGGGTCGTGAAGAAGCCGGAATGACGCGCAGGCATGGGATATAGCCATTGCAAAAACAGACAGCGATATGGCAATTCTTTTCCGCGAAAAGCACAAAACGCCATGAAAAAAATTTGAGAAGGGTCAAGGGGACTGATCCCCTTGCGGGTTCGGGCGGAACCCGAGGTTTTGATCCTGTTGTTTTGGGATGTCGTATCCGCGGCTTGACGGCGGGGTGCCCTTGAAATATTCTTTGAATCGGGTTTTCAGACTGAGGATGCGGAGGGTTGCTTTATGGGAAAGGCGTTGATCATCGGGGCCGGCGGCGTGGCCGGCGTTGTGGCGCACAAATGCTGCCAGAACAGCGAGGTATTCGATGAGATATGCGTCGCGAGCCGGACGCTTTCCAAATGCGAGGCGCTCAAGGAAAAGCTGGGCGGCGGAAAGACCCGCGTCCGAGCGGCGAAAGTCGACGCCGACAACATTGCGGAGCTGACGGAGCTGATTCGGGCGGAGCGTCCGCAAATCGTCATAAACGTAGCGCTTCCTTATCAGGACCTTTCGATTATGGACGCGTGCCTCGCGACAGGCGTGGATTACGTCGATACGGCGAACTACGAACCGCCGGACGTGGCGAGGTTCGAGTACAAATGGCAGTGGGCGTACCGCGATAAATTTCGCGAAGCCGGCATAACCGCGCTGCTGGGTTCCGGCTTCGACCCCGGCGTCACCGGCGTGTACAGCGCCTACGCGCGAAAGCATCATTTCGACAAAATTCACAAGATAGACATCCTCGACGCGAACGCCGGCGACCACGGATATCCCTTCGCGACGAATTTCAATCCCGAGATCAACATCCGCGAGGTGTCCGCAAAGGGCAGTTACTTCAATGACGGCCGCTTCGTCGAAGTCGAGCCCATGTCGATAAAGCGCGAGTACAACTTCCCGGAGATCGGAACAAAGGACATATATCTCCTGCATCACGAGGAGATGGAGTCGCTCGCGATCAACATCGAGGGAGTGAAACAGATACGCTTTTGGATGACCTTCTCGCAAAATTACCTCAACCATCTGCGCGTGCTGGAAAACGTCGGAATGACCTCGATAAAGCCGGTGATGTACGAAGGGCGCGAGATAATACCGCTGCAATTCCTGAAAGCCGTGCTTCCCGACCCGGCTTCCCTCGGCCCCCGGACGAAGGGCAAGACCAACATCGGCTGTATTTTCCAGGGCGAGAAAGACGGCAAACCGCGCAATTACTACGTGTACAACGTCTGCGACCATCAGGAGTGTTACAGGGAAGTTGGCTCCCAGGCGATTTCATACACGACGGGCGTTCCGGCGATGATCGGCGCGGCGCTCATAATGACCGGCGTCTGGCGAGGACCCGGCGTGTTCAACATAGAGGAGTTCGATCCCGATCCCTTCATGGACGCGCTGAACCGTTTCGGCCTGCCTTGGCGGGAAAACTTCGACCCGGTATTGCTGGAGGACTTTTGATGTCGGACGGCACAGGTGTATCGGCCCGCGATGCCGCGCCCGATATCGCTTCGGACGAACCGATAACCGGCAAATTCCCGCTCCCGGCGCCGCCGATCGACTGGTCTCTGCTCCCTTCGCCGTGCTACGTGATCGACGAGGGATTACTGATTCGAAACCTGAAGCTGCTCCGAGACGTGGCCGATGCGGCCGAATGCAAAATTCTGCTGGCCCAGAAGGCATTTTCGATGTATTCGTTCTACCCGCTCATCTCCGAATATCTCGACGGAGCCGCATCGAGTTCCCTCTTCGAAGCCAGATTGGCGCGCGAGGAAATGCGTAAAGAGGTTCATATCTACGCGCCCGCTTACCGGGACGACGAGTTCGACGAAATCCGGCGGATTTGCGACCATGTGGTATTCAATTCGGCCGCTCAATGGAGACGTTTCGCCTCGCGCATCCGCGGGGAAAAATCAGCGGGTGAAAATAAAAAAATTAATATTAATAAGAGGTCAAGGGGACTGGTCCCCTTGCGGGGTACGGGGCGGAGCCCCTCGGGAGAAAACTCCGCAGGAAAAACAGCCGAGGCGCGTCCGCCTTCCTGCGGTATTCGCGTAAATCCCGAATATTCCGAGATCGAAACTGAAATCTACAACCCATGCGCCCCCCGCTCGCGCCTCGGAACCACGGCGGCCGAGTTTGAGGCGGACATGAAGGAGATAACGCGAATATCGGCTGGGGAAAACGACTTCGACAGCCCGGCCGGGTTGGAAGGGTTGCATTTCCACACGATGTGCGAGCAGGGCACGGACACGCTGGAGCGCACATTGGCGGTTTTCGAGAAAAAATTTGGCAAATATCTGCGCTCCGTCAAGTGGGTCAACTTCGGCGGAGGGCACCATATCACACGGGCGGATTACGACATCACGCTGTTGGTTCGTCTGATACGTCGGTTCCGTGAAAAATACGGCGTCGATGTGTACCTGGAACCCGGAGAAGCCATAGCGCTGAACGCGGGTTTTTTGGCGGCGACAGTGCTGGACATCACGCGTAACGGCATGGACATTGCGCTGCTCGACGCTTCCGCCGCCTGTCACATGCCGGATGTCTTGGAGATGCCCTACACGCCTCACATTTTGGGCAGCGCCGCGCCTGGCGCCATTCAATCAGGCAATCATCCGCACATATACCGGCTTGGCAGTTCCACGTGTCTCTCGGGAGACGTGATCGGCGACTACGCGTTCCGCCGGCGGCTGGTCCCCGGAGACAGGCTGGTGTTCTGCGACATGGCGATATACACGATGGTGAAGAACAACACTTTCAACGGCGTCAATCTGCCGTCCATAGTCATCCACACACGGAAAGGAGAGTGCCGCGTAATAAAAACATTCGGCTACGAGGACTTCAAATCCCGGCTTTCGTGACGGGTTTTCGGCGTGAATGGTTTACGCAGCGCGGCGTTATACTCGCGATCCGGGCGAATCGCCGCATCACCTCTTCTTATATACTCTTTTCATGTTTATGACCATTTCTTTCCACGAAAGGCGCAAAAACGTCATGAAGTGTCGTGCGTTCCGGTATTGTTATACAATGTAATCAAGGATCCGATACACCGCAGAACACGCGGAAGTGATTGGCCGCAGCGCTTTTGCTGACCGAATGTTTATTGGATCTCCTCGGGAATTAATCCGTTCAACCATCAACCATTGAGAGAGCTGAAGAGGAGTATAATTTACAAGGGCGATACAAGTGACACGATATGCAAAGGCAACGCAATTGAGCGAGGAAGATTTCAAGCAAGTCATCGG
>JAIRKI010000121.1 GCA_031260185.1 Synergistaceae bacterium
GTGGAGACGTTTTCGGATAAACACTGAGCATGTGAAGAAAGGAACAACGCAGATGACATGACATTGATTTATGCGAATATTGGGTAAGGGGGTGACATTTTCACTGGCCCTTGACAGTCTCCGAATTTTTTCTTGACAAATTTCGCGCGGCGTGGTTTCATACTGAACTATTGAAACCGTTGATGCAGAGATCAAACCGTTAGCGCGCTTCGATACAATATGGGGACGCAAAATCGCGGAGGGGAATTATCTCCCGATGAGCGGGGCCCGCGACAGAGAGCCGGGGTAAGGTGAGAGCCCGGTAGAAAGCGGAACGGCAAATGGACTGCGGAGGGCGCGGAGGAAAGGGATTATAGTCTCCCGAGTATTTCGCGACGCGACGCCGGCGTTATATGGCGAGGGATGTGTTGGCATCCCGCTGAGAGGGCGATTTCGATCGTCAAACAGGGTGGCACCGCAGGCGTTATTTACGCCTGTCCTTGTGGTATACGGCAAACGCGTATTCACGAGGGCAGGCGTTTTTGTTTGTCCGCGGGGCGCGCGCCGCTCCAGAGGGAGAATTTCAGGCCGAAGGTGCCTGCGGTTCTAAAATACAACAGCGTAAGGAGAGGATTGTTATGGCAATGAACAGAGCGGCGTCACTGGGTTTGAGGATTTTGGCGGTTCTCGCGTTTCTCGCGGGCGCGTTTTTTTCGGCGGCCGAGGCCGCGCCCGTCAGGGCGGGGATCGTGCAGTTGATCGACAACGGGGCTTTTGCGGACATGCGGGAGGGATTTATCGACAGGATGCGGGAGCTGGGTCACTCGGAGGACAAGCTGACCTTCGACTACAAAAACGCGCAGGGCGATATGAGCAATCTCAATTCCATATGTCAGAGCATGGCCGACGCGGGGCTCGACTTCATCGTCACCATCGCGACGCCGCCGACTCAGGCGATGGTCAACCTCGAACCCGAGGCGCCTGTGTTTTACATCGCCGTCTCAAACCCCACCGGGGCGGGCGTGATAACGGATATGGAGCATCCCGACAAGAACGCGACCGGCGCTTCCGACGCGATCCCCGTGGATAAGATGTTCAAACTCGCCGCCGGCATCACCCCCGAGGCCAGGACTTTCGGCCTCATCTACAATTCCGGCGAGATAAACTCGGTGACCACCGTCAACGCCGCGAAAGCCTACATGGACAGTACGGAGGGCTATTCCTACAGAGAAGCTGTCGTCACCGCTTCCTCAGAGGTTCAGCAGGCGGCCCTATCGCTTGTGGGAAACGTGGACGCGATTTTCATCCCCGACGACAGCATGGTACAAAGCGCGCTCACGCAAGTGGTCGAGGTGGCGAACGCGGCCAAAATACCCACCTACGGCAGTTCCGCGGTCATGGTCAACACGGGCGCTTTCTCCACCATCAGCATCGACGACCACGTGATCGGCGCCCGCGTGGCCGACATGGCGGACAGATACCTTAAGGGCACGGCCGTGAAGGACATTCCGGCCATTGTGATCTCCGATTTCGTGACGCTGTTCAACAAATCCACCGCCGACGCCATAGGCGTGGAAATTTCGGCGGATATGCTGGACAATTCCGTTCTGGTGAAGTAGGAGCGCGCCGCCCGTCATGGTTCTCTTTGCCGGTTCGCTGCATCTCGGATTGATATACGGCCTGATGGCGATGGGTATTTACGTGACCTTCCGCATTCTCAACACGCCGGACTTGACCACCGACGGCAGCTTCACGCTGGGTCTGGCCGTTTCCGCGGTTTTGACCGCGCTGGGAATGCCGGGCTGGGGAATCGTCTGCGGCATCCTGTTCGGCGCGCTTGCCGGAACCGTGACGGGCCTTTTGCAAACCAAGATGGACATACATCCCATCCTGTCGGGCATCCTGACGATGAGCGCACTGTACACTGTCAATCTTTTTGTTCTCGGAGACCGCTCGAACCTGTCGCTTCTGGGGTCCCGGCACCTATTTTCGATGGCCGCGGCGTCCCTGCCGAACGTTCACAGGGACGTCGCGCGCCTCGTTCTGGCGTCTTTCTTCTGTTTCGCCTGTTTCGCGTTTCTCGCGTGGTTCTTTCAGACCCACGTCGGGCTTTGTATCCGCGCGACCGGCGACAACGACGACATGGTGCGGGCTTCGTCCATCGATGTGGATGCCATGCGGATAATCGCCACGTCCGTATCCAACGCCTGCGTGGGGTTTTCGGGGGCTGTCGCCGCGCAGTATCAGGGTTTCGCCGATATCAACTCGGGCGTCGGCATGACGGTGGTGGGACTCGCCTCGGTGATAATAGGCGAGGTGTTTTGGGGGCACCGCTCCGTCACGGCGAGTTTCGCGTCGGCGATATGCGGCTCCGTCATCTATCGCCTGATCATCGCCCTCGCGCTGAAAAGCGACTTCTTCCCCGCATATGCCCTCAAGCTGGTTTCGGCGCTGATAGTGATCGCGGCGCTCTCGCTGCCGGCCGTGAAGGGCCGGTTTGAACTCGCCGCGACGCGCAGGGAGGCGCGACGCCATGCTGGAGATTAAACACGCCCAAAAAACTTTTTTTCGGGGAACGCCGAACGAGCGGGCCGCGCTGAACGACTTGAGCCTGACGCTGGACGGCGGTGAATTTCTGACCGTCATCGGCTCGAACGGAGCGGGAAAATCGACGCTGTTCAACGCGATCACCGGGGGTTTTATATTGGACGGAGGCTCCATCGTCCTGAACGGAGACGACGTTACCTGGCTTCCGCCGCACAGGCGGGCGCTCGTGATCGGTTATATCTTTCAAAACCCCGCGAGGGGCACCGCGCCCAACATGACCATCGAGGAAAATTTGGCGCTGGCGTACAGCCGCGGAAAAAAATGGCCTCTCCGAAAAGGCGTGTCAAAAGAAGACCGGTCTTTTTTCAGGGAGCATCTGGCGCGCTTTGAAATGGGCCTGGAGGATCGCATGAAGGACACAGTGGGGCTTCTCTCCGGCGGGCAGAGACAGGCGCTCGCCATGCTGATGTCCACGATCGCGCGTCCCCGACTGCTTTTGCTGGACGAACACACGGCGGCCCTCGACCCCGCCGCCGCCCAGAAAATAATGCGCATCACCGACGAGATAGTGAAAGAGCAAAAACTCGCCACTATGATGATCACCCACAATATCCGGCAAGCCCTGGATTTCGGCACGCGCACGATCATGCTGGATGATGGGAAAATCGCCTTCGACCTGCGCGGCGAGGAGAGAAAAAATATGACGCCCTCGCGCCTGATGGAGCATTATTCTCACCTGCGCGTCATGTGAGGCGCGGGACTTCATCAGATATGTCATCATATCCAAAAAGTTATGCGATTATTGTATCTGTTAACGCGTAAACTTCGACGATTTAACGACCGATTGCGGGAAGATCGAGATCTCGCTCGGAGCCGGCCGTTTTGATGACACATCCCTGTTTTAACGGCTTTTGACGTATAATTTCGGTGCGCGTTTTCCGGAACGCGGCAGATTGGCGCGAAGAGGCGATAACGTGGAGATCAACGATATATTGCGGAAGGTGGAGGACGGCTCGCTGTCCCCGGACGAGGCGGAGCGTCTCATAAAATACAGGCCGTTCGACGATTTGGGTTACGCGATGGTCGATCACCACAGGGAGATACGCCAGGGCATCCCCGAGGTGATATTCTGCGGCGGCAAGACGCCCGCGCAGGTTCGCGGCATCGTGGAAAACATGCTCGCGCGCGATACGGAACGGATACTCGGCACGCGCGCGAGCGCGGAAATATTCGAGCAGGCGAGACTCGCCGCGCCGAACGCCGCGTTTCACACCGAGGCCCGCGCCTTCACGGTCGGTGCCGCCAAAACGCCAAAGACGGGAAAAATCCTCATCGCGGCGGCGGGCACGTCCGACCTGTCCATAGCCGAGGAGGCCGCCGTGACAGCCGATTTTTTCGGAAACGGCGTCGAACGCGCGTATGACATCGGCGTGGCGGGGCTTCACAGGCTCATGTCGAAACTCGGCGCGATAGGTGAAGCGGACGTGATAATCGCGGTTGCTGGCATGGAAGGGGCGCTCGCCTCGGTGATCGGCGGCCTGACCGATATGCCCGTCATCGCCGTGCCCACGAGCGTCGGCTACGGCGCGAACTTTAACGGGCTTTCCGCCCTTCTTTCGATGCTAAACTGTTGCGCGAGCGGCGTCGGCGTCGTCAACATCGACAACGGCTTCGGCGCGGCGTGCCTCGCGAACCGCGTAATCAGAATGGCGGAAAAATTTAAACGGCGTTGAGGAAACGCCGGTAAATTCGCCGAAACGAAATTCAGCCGTACAGTTCCTCTAAAACATCTGGAACTGTTCCAGTTGCGCCAAGTGGAGTTTCCGGTTCTCCCAGAAGCTCTCCGGCCCATATCTGTTTACCAGTTCCTGTGTCGACGCCAATATCTCCTCCGGACTGTAAAGTCCCTCCGGGAATCTGTCTATACCGTGCAAGTTCAAAGCGTCTCGCGATGTCAATCGGGTTGCGTCCGAGATTATCGGGATATTCGAATAATACGACATCAGGTCTTCCGCCAACGCTGTATTCCCATCCGTCAGGAGCTTGTTCGTCATCCCATTTCATCCTTTCTTTTTCGACAAAGCCGAAACGCACGTAATAAGATTCCAGATGGCTTCCGATGTAATCAAGCGTTTCCGCGCCTTCCGCTATTCTCAATATTACCGCTTCAACTCCGGCGCCGAGGCGTCCAGAATTGTTGAACACGCCTATCATATCACCATTTGCCGTCAAAGCGAAGCCCGCACGAAATCCCGGAGCGGGGTATTGGTTCCGACGGACCAAAGCTCTATAATTTATGATTGTTTGAGATCTGAAAAGGAAGTGATTGCCGGTGAAAAAACACGTCATATGGTTTTGGGCTGTTTTTTTGTTGCTCGCGGGAATTCCCGGCGTCTCGAACGCCGCCGTTACAGAGGAAACGGTTCGACGGGCCTGGAACGAGGTGGCCGAAATCGCCCGGATGGAACCGCTACCGCTGTCGATCGAGAATAACGCCGTTCCAAACGCGTGGGTCACGAACGGCAAATCCGTCACGGTGACCACCGGATTGATGGACATACTCGCGCGTGAGGAGGAAATTTTCGGCATCCTGTCGCATGAAGCCGGGCACGTCATGCTGAACCACTACGCTTCCGCCGTCACTTCCAATGTGGGCGTGGGCGTCGCCGGGATTCTTCTGGGTAAAGCGCTCGGCGGCAGTGTCGTCGGGGATATCGCGATATCGATCGGTTCCAACCTGGCAAGCGCCGGTTTCAGCAGGGAGAAGGAAGTTGAGGCCGACGACTTTGCCGTGGACCTCGCGTTCAAGGGAGGCAAGGACCCCACCGGCATTTACACCGCGCTGGAACGCCTGGCGCGACATGGCGGCAAACTCCAGCCGTCGGGTTTCAACTCACACCCTCCCGACGACCGCAGGCTCCTGCACGTCAAAAACAGGATACATGCCCGCGATCCAAACATAAAGATCACGGAGATTCCGAAATCGAACGAAACGAAGAAAAAATAAACGCCCCTTGTCGTCGCGGCGACACGGCAAAATTTCTCGACAATTATTTTCGGAAAAGGCGGTTTAAAGTTAGGACCTGTTGATAAATAACTTGTCTATTTGTTCGAAGATATAATTCCATTTCTAAATCAACAAGGCATTAATTATCCAAGGCCATGAGGTAATGGAGCGTGTAATCTCCGGAGAGTTTTCAAGTTTAAAAAGCTCATCGACCAAGTGATCCTCC
>JAIRKI010000005.1 GCA_031260185.1 Synergistaceae bacterium
TCCGGCAATTTGACGAAAGGTGTGTGAACCGTGTTGAAACGCAAGAATTGGTTATCGTGGTTGGTATTGTTGGTGATGGGGATGTTCGTGTTGATGAGCGGCGGATGCGTGGGCGGTGGCGGAAACGACACGCCTATTTATGAACCTATTCCTGATCCGGATATTCCTGATCCGGAGGGTGAATGGAGTTATGATACGGATATAACTTGGTATAACGACGCGCAAACGGAATTTCTCATCGATACCCCAAGTAAATTAGCCGGGTTTGCGCGGCTCGTCAACAGCGGTAATGATTTTGAGGGCAAAATCGTTCGCCTGACTAAACCCGTCAATCTCGGCGCCAAATATTGGACGCCGATCGGTCTTTCCCATGACGGAGCGTCATTCAGCGGCACATTTGACGGTCAGGGATACGCCATATCAAACGTAATTGTCAAAAAGCAAAATTCAGGCAGTAATTTCGGTTTTTTTGGCGTTAATAACCAGGGCACCCTTAAAAATATCAATTTGGTCGATGTTTCAATTTCTGTTCTTAACGACGCTGACGGTATGGCACAACTTTGGGTAGGCGGACTGGCAGGATATAATTATGTCGGAACGATAACAAACTGCACAGTGACAGCAGGCAGTGTTTCCGCGGCCACAAAAGAGTGGAATGTTCTGGTTGGCGGACTTGTGGGATTTCATCGCAACGGAACGATAAAAGATTGTAAATCAATAAACGTCAATGTTTCCGCCAGTTATATCGGTGAGATTACAGAAGACTCATTATGGGCTGTCTGTATTGGTGGTTTTGTGGGCGAGATCGAAACAGGAACAGTAACAAACAACACAGTAATTGGAGGCGAGATTACATCTTCTGCCGGAGGTATTGCGCCTAATATTCGTCATGCGCACATCAGAGGCGGTTTTACCGGTCGCGTCGAGGGTAGTACAGTATACGGGAACACCGCTGTCATAACTCCCAAAATAGGATGGGACGTGAGGGAATCCCCAGCAAAATCAACCGATAACATTTAGCGCGACTTAACACACATAAAAAGCGCCGTCCTTCGGGGCGGCGTTTTCGCGTTATAGTGTTTTAACATAATAAATACAAATATATTCATTTGACTATAACCCGATTGAAAAAACTTGGGCAAATATGAAATGCGCTTTGTTTATAGATACGATTCCTACTTGTGAAGATGTGCCGGCGGCGGTTTATCAGTATTTTGATGCTAATACTTTTTAAGCTAAAATACTATATCCTATATCATAGTCCGGCGATATGAAACGGGAAATGACCCAAATCCGCGGGTACGTGCGCGAATTGATATAATCGGCGATGTATCGGATACGGAGGCGGTGGCGATGGGGGATACGAAAACGGCCGATTGGCGGTCGGCGCGCGATTTTTTGGGGAAGGGCGTTCTTCTGGGCTCCGTGATGGAATCGAAGCCGGAGACGCCGTCCACGCAGACGGACGCGAAAATGGCCGCGCGCGCCGGCGCGCCGCACGGCTCCGTGTTCGTCACCGATTTTCAGAGCGCGGGACGGGGACGGCGCGACAGGGAGTGGAGTTCCGGACCGGGGTTGGATTTGACCTTCTCGGTGATATTGAGGCCGGAGATCGAGCCGCGGCTCGTCCCGCTGTTGAACCTCGCGGCTGCGCTGTCGGTATGCCGCGCCGTGACGGGCTTTTTCGGGGAACCTCGCGCGGTTTACATAAAATGGCCGAACGACGTGCTGGCGCGCGGAAAAAAAATATGCGGAATAATCTGCGAGACTGCCGGCGGGGCGGAAAAAACCGATTGGGCCGTGCTCGGAATAGGCTTGAACGTGAACGGCGCGGCGGCAAACATGCCGCCCGGGACGCCCGACAGACCGCGCGCGTCCTCGCTGTTCATGGAGTGCGGGCGTTCGTTTCATCTGCCGGAACTTCTGGGACTCGTCCTTACGCGTCTCGACGAATGCACGCGCCTCGCCGGCGACGAACGAGGCCGCGCGCGGCTGCTCGCTCTTTATCGGGAAAATTGTTCGACATTGGGTTCCCGCGTGAAAGTGATGACCGACGAGGGAGAATTTTTCGGCACCGCGTCCGGCATCGAAGAAGACGGCGCGATAACGGTCACGGATTCCGGGGGACTGGCGGCGACGTTCCGCGCCGCCGACGTGACGCATTTGAGGCCCGCGTAGTTCCGGCGAGGAGTTGAAGACGCGCCGGAACGCCGTTTTGGAATGTAGGCTGTATCAACGATAATTCACGCGCCAGAGAAAAAGGCCGGACGCCGGCAGCGTGCGGTCGCTTTCGCTTCTGTTTCCCCCGTTCAGGAGCGATTCGAACCAATCGGCGCTCCGTTTGTGTCCGGCGACGGATAAAAGATTTCCCGCCGCTATCCTCACCATATTGGCGAGGTACGCGTCGGCCGTGATTTTGAACGTGACGAGGCTCCCCTGTCTCGTTATCCGCGCGCGCCGCACGGTGCGCGCGGTATTGCCCGGCCTGTCGGCGGCGCGGCAGAAAGCGCCGAAATCATGCCGGCCCTCCATCAACGGCGCGGCGGCGGTCGCCGCGTTCCAGTCGTAATGAGTTCCGTGAAGCCGGTATACGTAAGGTTTGATGTGCGGGTAGCATGTACTCGCGTTCCAGATGAAATAGCGGTATTCCCTCGATACGGCGCTCCTGCGCGCGTCGAAGCCGTCTTTCACCGCATACGCTTTCATTACCGATACCGACTCCGGGAGATGCGCGTTTATCGCGAGAACCAACCGGCGCGGTTCCCACTCGCGCCCGGCGTCGAAATGAGCGACCTGGCCTCTCGCGTGGACACCGGCGTCCGTTCGCCCCGCGCCGGTTATCCGCGTTCTTTCGCCTATTTTCGAGAGCGCCGATTCGACGGCGTCCTGCACGCCGCAACCGCCGGGCTGAGACTGCCACCCCGAAAACGGCCCGCCGTCGTACGATATCAGAAGAGCGATTCTGGACATAAAAGATCGGCCAGCCGGTATATATATCTGTTCCAGACGAGGGAAAACACGACGAACGCTATGACGCAAGCCATCGCCGCGGTGTCGCGCGAACGCCACACGAGCGGATTCAGCTTGGTCCTCGGGGCCCCCGGCACATAACAGCGCGACTCCATCGCCGTGGCGAGATTGTCGGCGCGGACGAAAACCTGTATGAAAAGAGGCGCCAGGATCGGAATATAGGCGCGCGCGCGTTTGATCAGGCCGCCGCTCTCAAAGTCCGCCCCTCTCGACATTTGAGCTTTCATTATCCTCTCGGATTCCTCGAAAAGTGTCGGGATGAACCTCAACGCTATCGTCATCATCATCGCCATCTCGGAGACCGGGAATTTGATGACCGCGAGCGGCGACATGAGGCGTTCCGCGCCGCTCGCGAAATCCATGGGGCTCGTCGTCATCATGAGGGCGGCCGCCATCATCACGAGGCAGTATATCCGCAGGCTCACGCAAAACGCGAGCGTCACGCCCTCAGCGGTGACGCGTAACGGGCCCAGGCGCGTAATTTCACGCCCCGGCGTCCAGAACAGGTTCAGTATCGCGGTGAACGCGATGAGAAACAGCACGGGCCGTCCCGCGCGAAGCAGTTTGGCGAACCGTATGCCGGAAGCGGCGGAAATGGCGTAAAGGCAAAAAGCGGCGGGAACGAAATCGAGCGGTTTTTTGGCCGCGAAGGGGACGGCGAGCAGGATGAACATGCCCATTATCTTGCATCTCGGGTCGAGAGAGTGAACGCGGGACTCGCCCGGCACGAATTGCCCCATGGAAAAACCGTTTGAAAATTTCATCGCTTACGCCGCGAACGCGCTTCCTCCAGCGTTTCGATTATTTCGCTCACGCCGCCGGCGAGGGGCGCATGGATGCCCTTTTCCCTCAATCCGTGCGCGAAACGCGCCGAAGCCGGCATCACGAGACCTTTCACGGGACGCTCCGACAAATATTCCGCGACGCGTTCCGGCGCGCCAGAGGCGACCAAAACGCCGCGTTCGAGCACCGCTATCCTGTCGCTCATCGACATGGCGATCTCCATATCGTGCGTCACGTGTATCACGGCCATTCCCTTTGAGCACAGCTCCCCGAACGTCGCCGTGAGCCCTCTCACACCCGACGCGTCGAGCCCCGCCGTGGGCTCGTCGAGGACGAGATAATCGGGCTTCATCGACAGCACGGAAGCTATCGCGGCGCGCCTTCTTTCGCCTCCCGAAAGACTGAACGGGTTCGAGCCGAGCGCCGACGGGGAAAGCCCGGCCGACGCCGCGGCTTCGTTCACGCAAGCGTCAAGCGCGACGCCCGCGACGCCCCAGTTTGAAGGGGCGAACGCTATCTCCTCGCGCACGGTCTCGGCGAAAAACTGAGACTCCGGGTATTGAAAGACGAGCCCCACCTTTCGTCGCGCGGCGCGCGCCTCGCGGGAACCGGGAGCGATCGTCGCCCCGTCGATCGAGACGAACCCGGAGGACGGCGTGAGCAAAAGATTGAGATGCTGTGCCAACGTCGATTTTCCGCTTCCGGTATGCCCCACTATGGACACCCACTCGCCGCGCCCGGCCTCGACGGATACTCCGTCCAAAGCCGTGACGGCGGCGGGCGTCCCCGCGTTGTAAATGTATTTGATATTTACGGCTTTTATAGACAAAGCGCCTCCAGAAGATCGTTCACGGCGGGTCTCGTCCCGGCCGGCACAAAACCTCCGGCTCTCAGCGAACGCAGCAATTCCAGCTCCGGCGGTATGTCGAAGCCAAACGCGGCGCGTTTTTCCTCCCAAAAAATATACGGGGATCCATCCCACGCGATTTTTCCCTTTTCCATCACTACGATTCTGGACGCGTGAACGACTTCTTCCATCCTGTGGGTTATCTGAATTACCGTGATGCCGCGCGCGTTCAGTTCGCGCAGGCAATCCAAAAACGACGCTCTTCCTTCGGGATCGAGCATGGACGTCGATTCGTCGAGAATCAGGGCTTTCGGTTCCATGGCGAGGGCCCCGGCCAGAGCGAGGCGCTGTTTCTGTCCGCCGGAAAGCGAATGGGAACCGCGCCGCCGCGTTTCCGACAGACCGGTCAATCGCAGCGCCCGCTCTACCACGGCGCGAATCGCGTCCGACGGGAGCCCCAGATTCTCGGGGCCGAAAGCGACGTCCTCCTCCACGATGCTCGCCACTATCTGGTCGTCGGGGTTTTGGAACACCAACGCCACATTCCGCCTTATGAATGCCGCCAATTCGGCGTCGGACGTATCCATACCCATGACGAAACAAACGCCCCGCGTCGGTACAAGCAGGGCGTTCATCATCTTCGCGAGCGTCGATTTCCCGGATCCGTTAGTCCCGAGGAGCGCCACCCATTCGCCGGATGCCACGCTCAGGTTCACATCCTCTATCGCGGGGCAAGAAGCGCCTTTATACGCATATTCAGCCCCCCGGACGGAAAATATCGGGCCGTCCATCTTTTTATTCCACGAGTTGTATAACCGCCATCGGAGACGCGTCGCCGATCCTGTTCCACAGTTTCACTATTCTCGTGTACCCGCCGCGGCGGTTGGCGTAGCGCGGCGCTATATCGCCGAACAGCGAAATCACGGCTTGCTTGTGCGGCATACGCGCTATCACGAGGCGTCTGTCGGCGAGCGTGCCAGACTTTGCCTTCGTGATGAGTTTCTCGGCCACGCGGCGAAGTTCCTTGGCGCGAGTGACGGTGGTCACTATATTCCCCTCGATGAACAGGCTCGCGGCCAAATTTCCGAGCATGGCCCGCCGATGCGAACCGTAACGCCCGAGATGCCTCAAATTCATTCGGTGATTCATTCGAGTTTACCCCTTTGCTGTTTTTTCAGTCGCTTTTAAAAACGCTCCTCGTCGGCGTCGGCGTCGTCGATTTTCCCGGAGAGTGTCAGATCGAATTTTGTCAGTTTCTCCTCTATTTCCTTCAGGGAGATTTTACCGAGGTTCTTTATCTTAAGAAGGTCGCCGCGCGAACGCGCGACGAGTTCCCCTATGAAATGCACTCCTCCGCGCATGAGGCAGTTTTCGCTGCGCACCGAAAGATCGAGGTCCCGAACCGGGCGCGTGTACGCGGGGTTGTCCCCGAGTTTGGAGATGAAACCCTTATCGATCTGTTTCAGGTCGAAATTTTTTATATCTCCCGGAAGGTCCGGATCGTTCTGTGTCATCTCAAGGGCGATATTGAGGAAATAATCCTTCAATATCATGGACGCCTGTCTCACCGCGTCCTCGGGGCTCACCACCCCATTCGTCCACAGTTCCAAGCTCAGTTTGTCGAAGTCCGTCCTCTGTCCCACACGTGTATCGCGTACTTCGTATTTCACCCTCTTCGCCGGGGAAAAAATGGCGTCGACGAGCAACGCGTCGACGGGCAGATACGACGGCCTCGGTCTGTCGAGCGGAGCGTAACCTGTTCCCGACTCGACGTAAAAGTCGGCGGAAAGCTTGGCCCCCTCCGCGAGATGGCATATCAAGGCGTCCGGCGACGGGAACTCGACTTCGCTGTCGGGCTCTATGTCAGCCGCCGTCACGGTCTTCGGGCCCTCGGCGTCGAGATGCAATATCCGAAATTCCGAAGAATACGAACGAACCGGCACGTGCTTCACGTTCATGAGAAGTTCGATCACATCCTCCTTGACCCCGGGCACGGTCGAAAATTCGTGAAGAATACCGTCCACGCGTATCGCCGTGATCGCGGCGCCGGATATGGAGGACAAAAGAACCCTTCTCAAAGCGTTTCCCAATGTAACGCCGTAACCTCTCTCCAACGGCTCCATGACTATCCTGCCGTAGGAAGGATCGCGTTCTTCCACATTTATTTCATAGCGGGCGTGATCCAACGTTCCCCCACCTTTCAAAGTCCAATCGCCGAACAAACCGGTCCCGTAAAAATTTTTTTCTTAAACGCGGCGTCTCTTGGGAGGCCTGCAGCCGTTATGCGGTATCGGTGTCGCGTCCCGGATGACGTTGACCTGAAGACCGGCGGCCTGTAACGAACGGATGGCGGACTCACGGCCGGGGCCGGGGCCTCTCACTACCACGTCTATTTCGACCACCCCGTGATCCTGGGCGTTCTTCGCCGCCTGCGCGGCGGACATTTGGGCCGCGTAGGGCGTCGATTTTCTCGTCCCCTTGAAGCCGACGTTTCCTCCCGAAGCCCACGACAAGGCGTTGCCCTGCCGGTCGGTAAGGGTGACTATTGTATTGTTGAATGTGGAGTAAATATGAGCCACGCCGTAAGATACGTGCTTCTTTTCCTTCTTTTTACCCCTGCGCTGCGCTCTTTTTGCCACCTGATTATTCCTCCTCGTTTCGCATGAAAAACGCGGCCGTTACTTGGTAACTTTCTTCTTGCCGGCGACGGTGCGCTTAGGCCCCTTGCGCGTACGCGCGTTCGTCTTGGTGCGCTGCCCGCGCGCGGGAAGTCCGATTCGATGTCTCAAACCGCGATAGCACCCTATATCCATGAGTCTCTTTATGTTCATGCTGATCTCCCGGCGCAGATCGCCCTCGACCTTGTAGTTGTTCTCGAGTTCGGCGCGCAGTTTTTGCGCTTCTTCGTCGGTGAGGTTCTTGACTCTCGTGTCGGGATCGATGCCCGTGGCGGCCAGAATTTTTTTCGACGACGGCAAACCTATGCCGAAAATATATGTGAGGCCGATCTCTATTCGTTTTTCCCTCGGCAAGTCCACTCCAGCGATACGTGCCATATTTTGATTACCTCCTCGCGCCTTGGCGCTGTTTGTGCCTCGGGTTTCTGCCGCAAATGACGCGGACTACGCCGTGTCTTTTGATTATCCTGCAATATTCGCATATTGTCTTGACCGACGGCCGTACTTTCATCGTCTCACCAGACCTCCTATTTATACCTGTACACTATCCTGCCTCTTGTCAGATCGTAAGGCGTCAATTGTATCAAAACCCTGTCGCCCGGCAGGATGCGTATGAAATGCATCCTCATTTTACCTGATACATGCGCCAGAACCCTGTGCCCATTTTCCAGCTCGACCTTGAACATCGCGTTCGGAAGCGGTTCTACAACTTTGCCCTTTACCTCTATGACATCGTCTTTCGACATACGGACTGACCAACCTCCCTGATGTAGCGAGACGTGTAATCTCAGTTTTTAAGACGGGCAATGACTTCCGCAAGCCATCCGTCGTCGATTTTGCGTCCCCCCGCGAGTCGTTCCGCTACGTCGAAGGAAACGATTCCCGCCGCCGTTACATGCCTCGGATTCTTTTTTTTCGGTTTACCCGCGGAAATCCGTATTCCATCGGCAATCAGGATTCTATCACGATTTCGCTCGTTTAAAATCCCCAGAACGGCGAAAACCGAACCCGCGTGATGACCTCGCTTCACTATAACCAAACTGCCCGGGGGAAAATCGCGTTTTTCACGGCTCATTCCCATGGAGTCAGTATTTCCGCGCCAGCGTCCGTTATCAGCAAAGTATGCTCGAAATGGGCCGCGTCCGATTTGTCGCTTGTGACGACAGTCCACCCGTTTTCGGCGGACTCGGTCTTTTCGCCGCCGTTCATCACCATGGGCTCGATGCAGAACGTCATGCCCGGTTTTATCGTCACGCCGGAGCGCGGAGCGCCGTAATTGGGAACCTGCGGCGCCTCGTGAAGTTTGCGTCCTATGCCGTGACCGGAGTACTCCCTCACCAGCCCATGCCCGTTTCCCAAAACCCATGTCTCGATGGCGTGTCCTATATCGCCTATGGTGCGGCCGGCGGCCGATTCCTTTATGCCTATACGCAAAGCCTCCAGCGTGACCCGCAGCAGTTCCGCCCTTTTCGGGGATATTTCCCCCACGGGATATGTGCAGGCCGCGTCTCCGTTATATCCGTCAATTATGGCCCCCGCGTCTATGCTCACTATATCTCCCTCGCGCAAAATCCTGTCGCGGCTCGGAATGCCGTGCACGACCTCTTCGTTTATCGAGACGCAAATCGGGCTGGGAAAAGGCGTCCTCACTCCGCGCGTCCTGTAGCCCATGAACGGCGATCTCGCCGACGAGAGCGCCAAAATTCTGTCAGCCTCGTCGCTCAGGGACAGAGTGTCAATGCCGGGGCGAATACGCTCCCTCATGGCGCCGTGAATATCCGCGACGACTCTGCCGGCGCGTCGCATCTTCGCCGCTTCGTCGGGTTTTTTGAACGTGATCATGACAGTCCGGCCGATTCGAGGCGCGATTTCACGGCGTCGAAAGGGCCGCTCGCGTCAACCCTGCGCAGCAGTCCGGATTTTTCGTAATACTCGGCGAGCGGCGCGGTATCCCTGTGATATACCGACAGCCTGCGCCTTATGACCTCTTCCCTGTCGTCGTCACGCTGAACGACCGGTTCGGAGCACACGTCGCAGATTCCCTCGACCGCGGTCGGGTTTCCGGTGACGTGAAATATCGCGCCGCACGAGGAACAAACCCTGCGTCCGCAAAGGCGTTTCACCACCGTCTCGTCGGGAACTTCGAGCAATATCGCGGCGTCGAGCGGCATGGACATTTCTTTTGTCAATTCGTCCAAAGCCTCGGCCTGCGCCACGGTTCTGGGGAACCCGTCGAGCATGAATCCGTCGGCGGAGTTTTTCGCCAGCCGCTCCCGCATCATTTCGATTATCAGGGCGTCGGGCACGAGCGTGCCGGAGTCCATGAATTTTTTTGCCTCGATGCCGAGGGGGGAACCGGCGCGAACGTTTTCTCTCAATATATCGCCCGTCGAAATATGATCGACAGGAAATCTCGACTTCACCGCGGCCGCTTGAGTCCCTTTGCCGGCGCCCGGAGGACCTATCAGTATTATTCTCATTTTCTTTTCCTCACAACAGCCTTCCGCTCTTACGCTGGCGTTTCACGATTCCCTCGAAGTGCCGCGCCAGGAGCTGGCTTTCGATCTGCTGAACCGTGTCCAGCGCCACTCCGACGACGATGATTATCGCCGTCCCGCCGAAAGCGAGCGTCTCGACCTTGATGACCTGCGAGATGAGATTCGGGACGAGTTGAATCATCGAAAGCGCCAACGCCCCGCAGAGCGTGATTCTGTTCATCACTTTGACGATGTAGTCGGCCGTCTGCCGCCCGGGCCGATACCCCGATACGGCTCCCCCGTGGTCTTTCATGTTGCTCGCCCATTCGCCGGGATTTATCGCGATTTCCTTGTAGAAATACGAAAAAGCTATTATCAGCAGGACCTCGGCGATCATATACACGGCGTGATCGGGAGAAAATATCTTCCTGAAAGCGTCGGCCGCCGCTGAACCCTCGAAAAAACTGGCGATGGTGTAAGGGAACAGGAGAAGCGACGTCGCGAAAATTATGGGAATGACCCCGCCCGGATTGATCGGAAGAGGTATGAAAGTGCTCCGGCCTTCATACATCTTGTTTCCCACCTGACGTTTGGCGTATTGTACGGGCAGGCGGCGTTTGCCCTCCTGAAGATATATGCAGCCGATTACGACCGCGAGCACGACGGCAACGGCGGCCACGACCGCGACGATATTGAACTGCACGCTGATGACGCGCCCGGCCGTGTCTATGGCCGTTCTGGGCAGACGCGCGACTATACCGGCGTATATAAGCAAGGAAGTTCCGTTGCCTATGCCGTGATCGGACATGACCTCGCCGAGCCACATGACCACGATGGCGCCCGTGGTGACAGTCGATACCGCTAGCAGCCAATCGAAATATCCTCCACTGAAGACGTTGAGGTTTCTGAGCCACGCGATCAGGCCTATCGCCTGGACGAGCGCGAAAAATATAGTCGCTGTGCGGGTGTACTGGGTGATTTTTTTGCGCCCCTCGCCCTTCTCGTCCTTACGCATTTTCGCGAGCGCGGGAAACGCTCCGGTCAAAAGCTGCATCACAATGCTCGAGTTGATGTAGGGGCCGACTCCCAGCGCGAATATCCCAAAACGGCTCAGAGCGCCGCCCGTGAGTAGGTTCAATAAACCAAGCACACCTTCCTCGCGGGACGCGAAAAATCCGCTCATGGCCTCGGCGTCTATGCCGGGCGTCGGTATGTACGCCCCGAGCCTGAAAATGAATAGGGCGCCGATTACAAACAATATTCGCCTTTTCAGGTCGGGAAGACGAAACGCGTCGCGGAACCCTTCTATCACGCTACATCACCTCTCGCTTTCCGCCCGCCGCCTCTATCTTGCTTGCCGCCGAGGCGCTGAAAGCGTGCGCCGTTACGGTAAAACTCTTGGTCAGTTCCCCGTCTCCGAGTATCTTCACCGGGGATTTTCCCGACACGAGTCCGCGCTCTTTCAACTCTTCGACGGTTATGGTCATTCCGGTATCGAATTTTCTTTCAAGTTCACTCACGTTCACCGTCTCGAAATTGCGCGCGAAGCGAAAATTGCTGAAACCCCTCTTGGGAATTCGTCTCGAAAGAGGCATCTGCCCCCCCTCGAAATACGGAGGCACGCTTCTTCCCGCTCTCGCTTTCTGTCCCTTGTGGCCCTTTCCGGCCGTTTTGCCGGTACCGCTGCCCACACCCATTCCGAGGCGTTTCGCTTTGCGGTTCGAACCGGGGGGCGGGGACAATTCATGAAGTTTCATGTCCGTTCACCTTCCTGCTCGCTATGCGCCCACTCGACCAGATGAATGACGCTCTTTATCATGCCGCGAACCTGCGGCGTGTCGTCATGCGAAACAGTCTCGCCCAGACGGCGGAGACCGAGGGCTTTTATCGTACGAGCCTGAATGTCGGGACGGCCGATAGCGCTCTTTTTCCACGTAACCTTCAGCTTAGACATTAAAGAAGTCCCCCTAAACCGAGACGGGCGAACCGCGCCCGCGAAGCCGGCGCACTTCCTCGGCGGTCCTGAGACCGTGAACGGCCTCGAAAGTGGCGTACGCGACGTTTATGGGATTCGACGTGCGGCCGATTACTTTCGTGACGACGTCCTTCACGCCGCCCAGCTCCATGATGGCCCTCACGACCGCTCCCGCGATGACGCCGGTTCCGGGCGCGGCCGGCCGTATCAACACCTCCGCCGCCCCGAACTTGCCCTGAACGGGGTGGGGAATGGTGCCGCCGTTCTTTTTGAGATCTATCATGTTTTTCTTGGCGTGGTCGATGCCCTTGCGTACCGCGTCGGAGATTTCACGGGCTTTTCCCATTCCGACGCCGACCTGATCGATGCCGTCGCCCACCACAACGAGAACCGAAAAACGAAACCGTTTGCCGCCCTTGACGACCTTGCTCACCCTGTTGATGGATACCACGCGTTCCGCGATTTCCATTCCGCGGGCGCTGTAATTTCTATTCTGAGGTTCTTTCTGTGTTGCCAAATTCTTCCCTCCCTAGAATTTAAGGCCGGCTTCGCGCGCGGCGTCGGCGAGCGCTTTCACCCGGCCCTGAAAGATATGGCCGCCTCTGTCGAACACAACCGCCGTGATGCCTTTCGCCATCGCGCGTTCGGCGACGAGACGTCCCACCGCTTTCGCCGCTTCCCGGTCCGCTCCGTTTTTGAGCGCGCCCGCGAGCGACTTGTCGAGAGTGGAGGCCGAAGTCAGCGTATTTCCGGCTTCGTCGTCTATCACCTGCGCGTAAATATGTTTCAGGCTGCGAAACACCGACAACCTCGGAACGGACGGATTGCCGGAAAGGCGCTTGCGCAGGCGGCGATGACGAAAAACACGCATTTCGCCGCGGCTGCGATTTTTAATCATCTCAAATCACCTCGCGATTTATTTGCCGCCGGTCTTGCCGGCCTTGCGAATGACGTATTCATCCGCGTAACGTATGCCCTTTCCCTTGTACGGTTCCGGCGGCCTGTGCCCCCTGATGTCGGCTGCGGTCTGCCCAACGAGCTGTTTGTCGACGCCCCTCACGATTACCTTCGTCGGGCCGTCTACGGCAAGCTCTATACCCTCCGGAGGAATCACCTCGACAGGATGCGAAAAACCCAGAGCCAATACGAGATTTTTGCCCTGCATCTGGGCCCTGTATCCCACGCCGATTATTTCGAGCACGCGCTCGAACCCCCGTGAAACGCCTATGACCATGTTGTTCAGGATGGCCCTCGTCATTCCGTGAGCGGCGCGGTCGCGTTTTTCGTCCGCGCCGCGGGATACATGTATCTCTCCGTCCGCGATATCCACCGATATGAACGGCAGGACATCGAATTTCAGCGTCCCCTTGGCGCCCTTTACCGTCACCGCTTTGTCCTCTGTCTTGACGTCGACGCCCTCGGGTATCTGTATGGGTTTGCGTCCGATTCGAGACATCTGTCTATACCTCCCTACCAGACGTAGCACATGACTTCGCCGCCGAGGCCGCGTTTTCTCGCCTCCGCGTCCGTCATGAGCCCGCTCGACGTGGAAATGAGCGCTATGCCCAAACCGCCCATCACTTTTGGCACGTCTTCCCTGCGCACGTAAATGCGGCGCCCCGGTTTGCTGATGCGCCTGATGCCCTGAATCACCTTCTCGCGTTCCATGCCGTAATTCATGTATATTCTGAGCGTGGGCGAGGGAAGTTTGGAAACCGTTATCGTCTTGTAATTCCGAATATACCCCTCGTCTTTGAGAATGCGGGCTATCTCGAGGCGGAGCTTGCTCATCGGCATATCGACCATCTCGTGACTGACCATATTCGCGTTGCGAATACGGGTGAGCATATCCGATACGGGATCTGTGACATGCATTCCCCTTCACTCCCTTCCCGCTCTACCAGCTCGACTTGACGACGCCGGGAATCTTTCCCTCGCGCGCCAGTTTCCTGAAGCAGCAGCGGCACATGTTGAACATCCGAATGTACCCGCGCGGACGGCCGCACAGCGGGCAGCGGTTATAACGTCTCACCTTGAACTTCGGCTCTCTCGCGGCCTTGTTTTCCAAACTCTTGCGCGCCATTTCATATCCTCCCCTGCATGGTGAAAGGTATTCCCAATTCCGACAGGAGGGCGAACGCCTCTTCGTCGGTCGCGGCGCTCGTGACAAACGTTATGTTCATGCCGCGCTGGCGGATTACCTTGTCGTACTCTATCTCGGGGAAGAGAAGCTGTTCGCGCAGGCCGAGATTGTAATTTCCCCTCCCGTCGAAACCGCGTCTCGAAACCCCCTGAAAGTCCTTTATTCGCGGAAGCGCGGTGCTTATGAGGCGATCGGCGAACTCCCACATCCGCGTCGACCTCAGCGTCACGCAACAGGCGACCGGCATCCCCTCGCGAACCTTGAAACCCGCGACCGAACGCCTGGCCCTCTTCATCATCGGGCGCTGTCCGGTGATGAGGGACAATTCGTCGATCGACGCGTCCATAAATTTCATATCCGTCTTGGCTTCGCTTACCCCGATGTTCACCACGACCTTGACGAGATTGGGAATCTGCATCGGGCTCGAATAGGAGAACTGAACCTTGAGGCGCGGGGCCGCCTCGTTCTTGTATTTTTCGAGGAGTCTTGGAATCATGAGTCTCGTCTACCTCCTACGCCTTATCGACTATTTCGCCGCATTTTTTGCAGAAGCGAACTTTTTTCCCGCTGTCGAGATAAGCTCTCCCGACCCTAGTCGGTTTGCCGCAGGACGGACATACGAGCATGGCTTTGGCGCTGTTCACCGGAGATTCCATTTTGACGAGACCGCCGCGCGGATTTTTCTGCGTCGGGCGCATGCTCTTCGTTATCATATTCACGTTTTCCACAACAATGGTATCCTTCGTGACGTTACGGCGAAGGATATTGCCCTCCTTGCCCTTGTCCTTCCCGGATATTATGTACACGCGGTCGCCCTTGCGAAGCCTCATTTTAGACATGACCGAGACCGCCTTCTCAAACGACTTCCGGCGCGAGGGAGACTATTCGCATATATTTCCTCTCCCTCAGCTCGCGGGCTACGGGGCCGAAAATACGGGTTCCCCTGGGATCCCCGTTATTGTCTATGAGCACCGCCGCGTTATCGTCGAATCTCACGTATGAACCGTCCCGGCGGCGCACTTCCTTTTTGGTGCGCACTATCACGGCCTTTATCACGTCGCCCTTGCCGACGTTGCTGTTTGGAATCGCTTCCTTGACGGAAGCTACTATAACATCGCCCACCGACCCCACCTTGCGAAACGATCCCCCTCTTACCTGAATGCAGAGAATCTTTTTCGCGCCGGAATTGTCGGCGACGTTGAGAACTGTGCGAAGCTGAATCATTCCGCCGCATCCCCCTTGCCGGCTTCAACTCCCAAAACGGGGGCGCGCTCGATAATCCGTGAAATTTTCCATCTTTTGTGACGGCTCAGCGGACGCGTTTCCTCGATTTGAACGCGGTCGCCCGGACGGCATTCGTTGTTTTCGTCGTGAGCCATATATTTCTTGACCCTCAAAACGGGTTTCCCGTACAATGGATGTTTCGACATTCTGTCGACGCGGACCACGACGGTCTTGTCCATCTTATCGCTCACCACTGTGCCCGTCCTGACTTTATGATGAGGAATTTTTTCCTCCATCGTCATTTACCCCCTTACTCCTGTCCGTTTGGCGGTATTTTCCTTTTCCCCCAAAACGGTGAGAACCCTCGCGATTATGCGGCGAACCTCCCTGATGCGGCTGGTATTTCCGAGCTGCCCTATGGCGTTCTGAAATCGGAGGTTGAACAATTCTTCCTTGAACTGACGGTATTTTTCGCGAAGTTCATCGACGGTGAGTTCGCGAAGCGCCTTGGGATCCATATTAAGATGTCACTCCCTCTCTCGCGAGCATCTTGGTCTTTATCGGCAGCTTGAACGACGCCGTCCTGAAGGCCGCCTCCGCTACATCGCGCGGCACGCCCTCTATCTCGAACATCACGCGTCCTCTTTTCACGGCCGCCGTCCAGAACTCCACGTTCCCCTTCCCTTTGCCCATGCGGGTATCCTGGGGTTTTTTGGTCGCAGGGCGGTCGGGGAATATTCGAATCCATATTTTGCCGCCCTTTTTCATTTTTCGGGATATGGCCACGCGGACAGCCTCTATCTGACGGGCGGTGATCCAGCCGTTTTCGAGAGCCTGCAGTCCGTACTCGCCGAAATCTATCTTCACCGCGCCCTTCGATATTCCGCGCAGGGGCGTGAGGTGAGGCTTGCGGTATTTAACCCTCTTGGGAGCCAGCATGATATCGCGTTACCTCCTTTCCCTCGGGGCATGAGCCTGTTCGGAATCGAGGACGAGCGGGCGCTCCAGCATCTCGCCCTTGTATATCCACACTTTTACCCCAATGACGCCGTATATCGTCCGGGCTTCCGCGAAACCGTAATTGATATCGGCGCGGAGCGTCGACAGTGGCAGCTGGCCTTCGAGATACCACTCGGTGCGCGCTATTTCGGCGCCGCCGAGACGCCCCGCGCACTGTATCTTGATTCCCTTGGCGCCGCTCTTCATGGCCCTGAAAATGGCCTGTTTCATGGCCCGCCTGAAGCTGATGCGGCGCTCCAGCGCCGAAGCGACGCCCTCCGCCACGACCTGCGACTCGCTGTCGGGATTTTTTATCTCCTGTATATTTATCATGATGCGGCTGCCGGTCATGGTCTGCAACTCATCGCGGATATTCTGTATCTCGGCGCCTCCCTTTCCAATGACCACTCCGGGGCGCGCCGTGAAAACCGTGAAACGCATGACGTTTCCGATGCGCTCTATCTCTATCCTGCTGATGCCGCCGTTGGCCCAACGTTTTTTCAGCCACTCGCGCAACTTGAGATCCGCGTGCAGATTTTTGGCGTAATTTCTGCCGTTCGCGTACCAACGGGACTCCCAATCGTAAATTACTCCCAGACGGTAACCTACCGGGTGAACCTTTTGACCCACTGTTCGATCCTCCCTTTATTTCTCCGCCACAGCGACCGTAACGTGGCTGGTGTGATGCCTGAACGGGTGCGCGCGTCCGTGCGACACGGGGCGGAAACGTCTCATGTAAGTTCCCTGATCGGCCCGCGCCGATATCACGAACAGCTTGTCCATATCCAGTCCGAGATTGTGTTCGGCGTTGGCGAGGGCGCTTTTGAGCGTCTTTTCGATGTAACGCGCGCCCCTGTTGGGCGTGTACTTCAAAATCGAAAGCGCGTCGGAGGCTTTTTTCCCCTTTATCAACGCGAGCACCTGACGCGCCTTGTCGGTCGATATGCGCACCTGCCGGGCCATTGCTTTGGCTTCTTTGGAATCCATCCCATGCCCTCCTATCTGCCGATCCTGGAGGAACGTTCCTGCCCCGCGTGCCCGCCGAATCTGCGCGTCGGAGCGAACTCCCCCAGTTTGTGGCCGATCATGTTGTCGCTGACGTACACTGGAATATGAATTTTTCCGTTGTGCATGGCTATGGTGTGCCCTATCATCTCAGGCGTGATGCTCGAATTTCTGGCCCACGACTTGATCACTCGCTTTTTGCCGGACTCATTCATGTCCTCGACGCGTTTCAGCAGTTTCGCGTCGACATAAGGTCCTTTTTTAAGAGAACGAGCCATTCTATCAACCTCCTCGATGCTATTTGCCGCGCCTGCGGACGATGAACTTATCCGAGGGCTTGCGTTTGCGCGTTCTGTACCCTTTTGCCGGTGTGCCCCACGGCGAGACGGGGTGTTTGTGGGATTTGCTGCGTCCCTCGCCGCCGCCCATCGGATGGTCGACCGGGTTCATGACCATTCCGCGGACTGTCGGACGCCTGCCGGACCAGCGCGTGCGCCCCGCTTTGCCCATTACCACGTTTTCGTGATCCTCGTTGCCGACTTGCCCTATCGTGGCCGTGCACTCCAGCAAAATGAGCCTCAACTCTCCGGAAGGCATACGGACGAACGCGTATTTGCCCTCTTTAGCCATTATCTGGGCCGAAGTCCCCGCCGAACGCACCACCGCGCCCCCGCGCCCCGGCTCTATCTCTATATTGTGGATGACCGTGCCGTCGGGGATGTATTTCAGTTTCAGCGCGTTGCCCGGCTTGATGTCGGCTTCCGGGCCGGAGACGATCTCGTCGCCGACCGACAGGCCAACGGGCGCCAGAATATAGCGTTTTTCCCCATCCCTGTACTGAATCAAAGCGATTCTGGCGGAACGGTTCGGATCGTACTCTATGGCGGCGACGCGTCCGGGCACGCCCACCTTGTCGCGTTTGAAGTCGATTATCCTGTATATCTTCCGCGCGCCGCCCCCGCGATGCCTCATCGTTATCCGCCCCGTGTTGTTGCGCCCCGCGGACGTATTGAGCGACTCGGTGAGGCCGCGTTCCGGCGTGCGCTTCGTTATCTCCGAGAAATCGGGGCTTGTCATGAAGCGGCGGCCCGGCGTCGTGGGGCGGTATTTTTTGATGCCCATTCAAAAGTCCCCCCCCCTATAATCCGGCGCCGTCAAAGAATTCGATGCGGGAACCGGGGAGAAGAGTGACTATCGCCTTTTTCCATGAACGCGTCTTGCCGGCGAAACGTCCTCTTCTCTTTGGCTTCGGATGTACGCTGATCGTGTGGACGCCCGACACTTTCACCTTGAAAATGTCTTCCACGGCACGGCGAATATCGATCTTGTTCGCCGCGCGCGGCACTTCGAAAGAATACTTGTCCCGCAACATCATCCTGTTGCTTTTTTCGGTGATGATCGGGCGCACTATAATATCGTGAGAAACGGCGTTCATGCGCCGAACACCTCCTCCAGTTTGCGGACCGCCTCGGGCGTGGCTATCAGCTTGACATGGTTCAGGATATCATACACGTTTATGCTGTCTATGCGCAGCACGAGCGCTCCGGGGATATTGCCAGCGGATTTCGACACGGCCATATTGCTCTCGTGCAACAGAAAAAGCGGTTTTTGCCCAACATCGGCCGATTGCAGAAAATTGACTACTTCTCTGGTTTTCGGGGCGTCGAGCTTCAGGTTATCGACCACTATCATGTCGTTCTCCCGAACTTTGAGCGTGAGCGCGCTCTTGAGCGCGATTCTCCGCACTTTCCTGTTCACCTTCTGGTGATAGTCGCGCGGATGGGGTCCGTGAGCCACGCCTCCGCCCACCCAAATGGGAGAGCTGTTGCTGCCGGCCCTCGCGCGCCCCGTGTGTTTCTGTCTCCACGGTTTGCGACCACCGCCGCGGACGTCGCCGCGATCCTTCGTGTTGTGAGTCCCCGCTCGCATGTTGGCGAGATGCGCCACGACTGCCTGATGCATGGCCGGAACGTGAACGGGGGCGTCGAATATTTCTTCCGAGACCTCGAAATTCCCGACAAATTCCCCTTTGAAATTGAATTCCTTTACCGACGGCATTTTCCCATCCTCCCTAAGATGTCTTGTAGATGAGGACGAGCCCGTCATTTGCCCCCGGGATCGAACCTTGAATGAGAATCAGGTTGTTTTCGGCGTCCACCGAAAAAACCGTGAGCGCTTTGGTGGTGACTTGCTCTCCGCCCATACGGCCCGCCATTTTCTTGCCTTTGAATATATGACCGGGATAACTGTTCGCGCCGCTCGAACCGGGATGCCTGTGGACTTTCGAGGCGCCGTGGCTGGCGGGGCCGCCGCTGAAATGATGTCTTTTCATTCCGCCTGCGTACCCCTTGCCCTTGCTCACGCCGCGAACATCCACCTTTTCACCGCCCGCGAACAATCCTACAGTCAGAACCTGCCCTACCGAGTAATCGGACACATCGTCGACGCGAAATTCGCGGAGCGCCTTTTTGGGATCCACTCCCTGACGGTTGAAATAACCTTTCCTCGGTTTATTCACGCGATTTGGCTTTTCGTCGATGAAACCAAGCTGCACAGCGGAATAACTGTTTTTTTCCGGGGTGCGGACGGCGACGACCGGACAAGGCCCCGCTTCCACGACGGTAACCGGCACGGCCCGGCCGTCCGGCGCGAAGACCTGCGTCATACCCACTTTTTTCCCCAGAACACCAATACTCATGCCGTTCACTCCTTTATCGGATCAGGCCGGATGCTCACAGCTTGATCTGTATGTCGACCCCGGAAGGAAGGTTGAGCCGCATCAGCTCCTCCATGGTCTTCTGAGTGGGATCGATGATATCGATGAGTCTTTTGTGCGTCCTGACCTCGTACTGATCACGCGCGTCCTTGTCCTTGTGAGGGGATTTGAGGACCGTGAATTTTTTGTTTTCGGTGGGCAGCGGAATAGGCCCGAAGACCCTGGCTCCGGTACGCCCGGCCGTATCGGCTATCTGCACTGCGGAAGCGTCCAGAACCCTGTGATCGAAGGCCTTCAGTTTTATTCGGATATTTTTCGCCACAGCCATCTCCTCCGGAGCGTGCCTATTCGATAATCTCGGTGACGACGCCGGCGCCGACCGTCCGTCCGCCCTCGCGGACGGCGAATCGCAAACCAGGCTCCATCGCTATCGGCGATATCAGGTTCACCTCGAACGTGCTGTTGTCTCC
>JAIRKI010000025.1 GCA_031260185.1 Synergistaceae bacterium
GAACAGCGGGCGCGGCGGGCGGTTCCTTTTTTCGTTCGCGGATGTCCGGCCTTCTCTCCATGTCTCATTGGATATGCGGATACGGCGGGATTCGCCGATTCGGACTGGCTGGTAAGTAAAATTACTGATTTAACAGATTTGTTAGAATTCGTAGGTCTGGCAAAATTGTTAGAGTTTTATGGAGCCTTGTTATCGCTGATTCCTCAAAGCTGAGAAACAACTTTTACCTCGAAATTTGTACCGGGCGGGTCTACGGCGGCGGCTCACTACGTAAAATTACTGATTTAACAAATTTGTTAGCATTTGGCGCTCTAACAAATTTGTTAGAGTATCTTGGAGCTTTGTCGCGACTGATTTTCCGAACAAAAAGACAATCCATTGCCCACTGTTTTATATCGAACGAACCCAGGGATAAACACGATTCCCAAATCCATAACACATGTCCCTGACGGCTCTGCGGCGTACCGGCCGCGTTTTTACCCCGCCTTTTCAATGTGGACGACAGCAGGAGCCCCGCTGTTTGTATTTCGCCGAAACGCCTGCCGTACTATTTTTCATATCGCGAATGCCAGTTTTTGTTGAAATCAGGGCGTTCGCGCGGAAAACATGTCTGCCAGGGGAGGAGGTGAAAGATGTGAATGAGAACTTCGACGGTTCGCGGCTCAGGGCGGCGAGGTTGAAAAGCGGAGCGACGCAGAAGCGTCTCGCTGACATGCTCGGTGTTACGAGAAACTATGTGTACATGATGGAGAACGGCCTGAGAAGCCCAGGGAAAAAACTTCTCAAAAAAATATCGTTTTGCACAAATGTCCCGGCCGAGAATTTTCTGAATCCGCAATCCGCGTTCCAAGACACGCCGGACGATCCCAACAAGGCTGATTGCCTCCTTGATCTGACCAACAGGCTGGACAGGGAGCGGTATGAAAAACATGTATCGGAAGGCAGAAACGTGGAACTCGAAAAACTGACGGAACACATCATGGCGCTCAACGCCCTGCTGTTCAAGGCAAACCGCGTTTACCGCCTGGAAATCTCAGCGCCGGAAAAGGCTAAAAAGCTCGCCGCCCTCGCCCGGGAGACCGCGAAGGCGGGAGAGCTTTGTTTCAGTGAAATATCCCACGCTTTGGACGTAACGCCCCCGATACTGACCCGGTGGCTCGAAGCGGTCAAGATGAATTACACGTGCAGGCTATTCCCCGAAAAATCCGTGTCGGCGTCCACGCCGGGCGGAGCGGGCGCGAAACTCCGCTGTTTCGATTGCGGCGCCAGGGACAAGGGAGATTGCAGGGGCTTCGGGAATATGATCCACCCCGAGAATATTTTCGGCATAATCTCCCTGCTCGAAGCCAACGGCGTCATGAACAGGGATGAACAGGCGGAGATAATCAGCAGGGTTGCCGACCGGGAAGTTACGGCCCATCAGATATCCGACCTCATGTCACGGAAGAAGCGCGGGCTCCCAATCTCCGAAGATTGGCTGTACCTCACGAGCGGGAAACGGAAATAGCGCGACAACAAGGCGGCGATTGCTGGCCCTTTCGCCGAACCGATAACGTCAGTTACGCCCAATCTCACGCAATTCACATATCCCATCAATTCTCATATCTCACAGCATGGCGATAAGAAGCGCGGCCACAATCAAGGTCTGTAACGCGAGAAGACTTTTATACAGCGCCGATTTTTTCACCTGCTTCCAGTGGTCGAAAAACCAGAAATACCCATACGCGGCGAAACTGAACAGCATCCACCAGCCGGCCGGTAAAAAGAGTACGTTTCCCAAAGGCCCTTCAATCCCGTCTGTTTTGAACGCGCCAGCAACTCCAAACCAGTACGCGAGCGTCGCGACGACACCAGTGACGGACGCCGCCGCGATATAGCCCCTTATTACGTGAAATTCTTTGAACGACGACAAAATCCCGCTCGCGTTCGCCGCTATGTCCCTGCCGACCTCCGCGCCGATCCGCTCAGTACCGTCATGTAAAACTTTTCGGATGGAGCTTTCGAGCGTTTCACGTATCTTTTTTTCCAGCTCGGCTATCTCGTCGAACTTATCCTTCATCGTTTGCTCGTGGAGCTTAAACACCAGCAACAGGTGCAAAAAGCTCTGCACGTCCTTCATCCCAACTGCGTCGGAAATCCTGAATATCTCCAGTTCTTCCTCGTCGGAGAGAGGGCGTTTCAGTATCTGCTCCGCGATGGCCGTTATTTTTCCGTCGAGGCGCGGCATCACTTGTCACCCGTGCAGTTGCCGTCATTCCCAAATTCTTCCATTTCCTCGAACATCGCGTAGACCTGGTTGCGCCACGACAAAAAACTTTGGCCCGCGAACGCGCCCAGGCTGTCTGCCGTCTCAGGGATAGTCTTTCCTCCCGTGTAGAAATCGTCGGCGATGAGGTCAGCCAGGGCCGGAAAATCCAGCGTCTTCGATATGCGGGATTTGAGAATCCGGCTCTCGGGCAGGCGCTTCGCGTAGAGCGTGAAATCCCCTGGCTCTCCGAAGTAGCAATTAAGCACCGGAAAGACGGAGCCGAATGTGACATATCCGAGAAAATCCTCAAGCAAATTCACAGAATCCTTTTGCCTATTCATGGGCCAGAGGGTCACGAGGCTGTACGGCACTTTCCCGCTCTCAAGCACCGCGGTGAAATTTCTCCCGTGCTTCCGTATCCCCATGTTGCTCCTGGCCGCGCTGTTTATGACGAAGAGCGTTGCCGTACTGGTCTCAATAAGTTCCGACATCAGTATCCACCCTTTTTCGTCCTCGTCCAGGATTGCGTTCGTCACCGGGATTTTCCCCCTGTAAACGCGCCCCACGTCGGGGTTGGACTCGTCTGTCTCAATGAGATTGATCGTTTTCGATTCCCCGTATTTGTCGATGAGATATTGAACCAGGGTGAGCGATACCATGCTCTTGCCCACACCGCCCTTGCCGCCGCCCACGTAATAAATAGTGTCCTTCACAATCATTTCCCCCTTAGTCATAATCGAAACTTCCGTCCGAGTTTCTGGTTATCTTCCCCAGCCCTGTGTCAACCGTCATGCTGGTCTGTTTCCGAATCCATTCCTTTTCGGCCGCCTCAGCGCCGGAATCCGGGGCCGCCTGTACAGTTTTTTGAGGAACCCTAGCGGCCCGATTTGTTTCCGTGGCGCTCGATTTTTCCGCCGTCCCCGCGCCCTCTGTCCGCGCTGTTTTTTCCCGCCTCCTTTTCTCCCGGAGAAAAGCCTGCGAAAGGCTGTGCGGTTTCGCGTCATTGGGTAATAACCCGGCCTTTGCGAACGCCGCGCATATTTTTTCAAACCTCATCCCCTTTCCCCTAAGCAGCGCGATTTCCTCAAACGCCGCGGAAGCGGTCAGCGAATAGCGGTATGGATCGGCGCTTACGATTGCCGCTTCTTCGTTAAGGAGGCCGTTTACGGCGTGTTCGACAGCCTCCTTTCTTGTATTTGACGCCATACATCTCGCCCCCCGGTCTACATTAACGCCGTTTTCAGGGAGCTATGACAAAAACGGGGGCATCCAGCCGGGGTGTTCCGATTCGTGCCGTGACTTTCTGAGAAATAGTGAGCGAAACTGTGCCTGACTGAGATATTCCGTGCTTTTTTGAGCCTGGACTGAGCCGAGCGTGAACCGTAGTGAGACAAACCGTGCTTTTTTGAGATTATTTGAGACGAACTGAGCCAAACCGAGATTTTTTGATTCCTGAACGCCCCTTCGAGCGCGAAGGTATCTTGGGGTATTGGGACAAGCAGGAGTTTGCCCGGCGCGAGGCTTCGCCTCTCCCCGCGCAAACTCACTATTCCGCAATCGGCGCTCCCTTCGGTCTCTTCTCTCGCGGGCTTGCCCCTGATGGAGAAACTAAGCGACCGACACGACGCGCTTCGCTCGCCGGTCGTCTGCTTATGCGGCGGGCTGAAATGGCAAGGCGATTCCCATGACACAAGAAGAAGGCAGTGCTATAATGGATTTAAGGAATTTAAGGGGCGTGATGGGATATGGAACTCGCGAAAGTCACCACGAGCGGACAAATCACCATACCGGTTCAAATCCGCAGGAAGCTGGGGATCAAAGAGGGCGACAAGGTTATGTTCCTTGAGGAAGGGAACAAGGTGATACTCCTGAACTCGTCCCAGATAGCCTTGGAAAAATTGCAGTCGGCGATGTCAGGGGAAGCCGAAAAAGCTGGGATCGAGGATGAAGAGGATGTAGTCGAGCTTTGCAAAGACGTGAGAAAAGAGCTTTACGGCAAACGATATGCGCGTAATGGTTGACACAAATATCCTTGTTTCAGCGGCTTTGTTTCCGAATGGATCAGTCTCGGCAACGCTGAAAGAGATAATGTCGAGGTATGACCTATGCGTCTGCACGTTCTCCCTGGAAGAGCTTTTCATCGTGTTCGGGCGCAAATTCAAGAACAAAAGAGGCGATTTGGACGAATTTTTGAGAGAATTGTCCTTCGATCTGGTTTACTCGCCGCTTGAGATAGAAAAAAACCGAATCCCGCCCGTCCGTGACGAGAAAGACTATCCCATCCTCGCGTCGGCGATGGACGCGGACATCGACGTTCTTGTAAGCGGGGACAAGGATTTTAGCTGCGTCGATTGCGAGCGGCCCGAGATTTTGACCCCCTCGCGTTTCAGAGACCTGTACCTGTAGCGGGGCGTTCAGCGGCATGAAAAAGAAGAAACCGCAAGGCCATTACTGCCGGATATGCGGGCAATACAAGGCTAACGAAAAATTCAGCGGCAAAGGACACGCCGCTCACGTCTGCAAAGAGTGTCACGCGCTTCCAGCCGACAGACGAAACGAACTCGCGCGTATCAACGAGATAGAGCGGATATCAGAGAATTTCTTCATATCCAAAGAAA
>JAIRKI010000033.1 GCA_031260185.1 Synergistaceae bacterium
CCCCGTACCCCGCAAGGGGGCTCGCCCCCTTGACCCACTTGCATAAATTTTTCTTTCACCCTTCGGGTGAAAGAAAAATTTTGAAGAGGGTGCAGGGAGCTTGCTCCCTGCCGGGTTCGGGCGGAGCCTGAGGTTTGCGGCTTGCCGGCTCTCATGCGCACTGACGACAAAAGCGAGCGTATTCTTATGTTAACCGGGCCGTTGTTCTTGCCCTCGTCTATCTTGAGCAGCGTGTGCGGTTTTCCGCGGCGCTCCAGTATGGCGGCCGCCTGATCCGCGCTTATCGCGTCGAGCCCGCACCCGAACGAGTTGAGCTGGACCATGTGCGCGTTCGCGAAATCAGGATGCCTCGCTGTCACGGCCGCCGCCCTGAACAGGCGCGAGTGATACGTCCATTGGTCGACCACGTAGAGCGCGTCCGGCTCTCCCATCTCGCCGGCGCGGCCGCATATCGAATCCTCCGTGAGCACGGCCGCTCCGTAGTTCGTTATCAGCTCCGGGATGCCGTGATGAACTTCGGGGTCGAGGTGGTAAGGATGTCCCGCGAGCACTATCCCCACCCCTCCGGTCTCCTTGAGATACGCCAGGGCTTCGTCGCCGTATTTTTTCACGTCGTCCCTGAAACTCCGCCGCGCTTCGAGAGCGCGTCCGAACGCCCGCGACACCTCGCGTCTTTTTACGCCGAAACGTTTCAGTTCTTCGTAAATCCGCCGCCGCGTCGCCGCGTCGCGGCCGTTCGCCGCTATCGACATCGCGGGCCGGATAAAATCGACATCGGGAGCGCGCAGGGCGTCTATGTTCAGATACGCGACATCGGGGTAACCGGTGACCACCGGGCAGTTGAAATTCTGGTGAGCGTCGGGGAACTCCATCACCTCGCGCTGAATGACGGGATAGAAAATCCTCTTGACGCCGCGCGACAACAGGTCGAGTATATGCCTGTGCGCCAGCTTCGCCGGATAACATACGGTCTGCGACGGGATCGTGTCGATGCCCAGAGATTCGTCCGGGCGCTCGGACGAGAGTTCCACCCTGAACCCCAGTTCCGTGAAGAGGGTGAACCAGAACGGATAGTCCTCGTACATGTTGAGGACGCGCGGGATGCCGATGGAACCCCTCGCGGCCGCTTCGGGCGGAAGAGGCTCGGCAAAGCCGAAGAGCCTTTTATATTTTCGCTCGAACAAATTGGGGGGCTGCGGGCGGGAAGCCGCCTCTACGCGTCCCGTTCCGCGTTCGCAACGGTTGCCCGATACGTACACGCGCCCGTCCTCGAAGCCCGTCCTCGTCAAAACGCACCGGTTGCCGCACCCTCCGCACCGCGCGGTGCCGGTGACGGCCGAGAGAGAGCGCGCGGCGCCGCGCCCCGGGAGAGTGGTGGCGCCATGTCCTTCGGCGTCCCGCGCCAGAAGCGCCGCGCCGAAAGCTCCCATCAGTTCCGACAATTCGGGGCGCACGACCTCGCGCCCCGTTATCAGCTCGAACGCGCGGAGCAGCGCGTCGTTTTTGAAGGCCCCGCCCTGAACGACTACGCGTTCGCCCAGATCGTCGGCGCTTCGCGTCTTGAGCACCTTGTAAAGCGCGTTGCGCGCCACGGAGTACACCAGCCCGGCCGAGATGTCGGACACGCTCGCCCCCTCCTTTTGCGCCTGGCGCACGCGCGAGTTCATGAACACCGTACAGCGCGAGCCCAGATCGACCGGCATCATCGAAGTCTCCGCGGCCTTCGCGAAGTCGGAGACTGACATTTCGAGCGACTCGGCGAAACTCTGCAAAAAAGAACCGCAGCCCGACGAACAGGCTTCGTTCAAAAAAACCTTGTTTATCGCGCCGTCCTTCATGCCGAGACATTTCATATCCTGCCCGCCTATATCTATGACGAAATCCACGCCGGGCAGGAAGAAACCGGCGGCGTAAGCGTGCGCGACGGTCTCGACCTCTCCGATATCTATGCCGAACGCGGCCTTGACCAGTTTTTCGCCGTATCCCGTCACGCCGCCGCGTACAATCGTGACGCCATCCGGAATTTCATCGTACATCTCGGAGAGTATCTCCCGAACCGCGCGTATCGGCTCCCCGCCGCCGGTCGGACGGTAACGCGTGAACAGCGCCTCTCCGCCGGAACCGATCAGTATCATTTTGGTGGTCGTCGAGCCCACGTCGATGCCGAGATAAGCGTCGCCGCGATAGCTCGCGAGGTCGGCGCGCTGAACCTTGCCGGCGGCGTGCCTCCGCCTGAAACGTTCGCGTTCGGCCTCGTCTATGAAAAGGGCGGGCAGGACGTTTACCGGCGCTTGCGGGCGCGCGGCGAAAAACGTCCGCGCCTTGTCCTCCAAGTGAGCCATATCCACAGCGCCGCCGCGTTTTCCAAGTATGGCCGCGCCAAGCGCCACGAACAGGTGCGGGTTCTCGGGAAACACGCACTGTTCCTTCGTGAGCCCCAGCGTCTCGGCGAAACGTTTTCTCAGCTCCGACAGAAAATAAAGCGGCCCGCCGAGAAACGCCACATTGCCCTTTATCCTGCGCCCGCACGCGAGCCCGCTTACGGTCTGGTTCACTATCGCCTGGAATATCGAGGCGGCTATGTCCTCCCGCGCCGCGCCGTCGTTCAAAAGAGCCTGCGCGTCGGTTTTGGCGAACACGCCGCAGCGCGACGCGATTGGATAAATCGTCCCGCAGCCCCTGGCGAGTTCGTTGAGCGCCGCGACATCGACGCCCAGAAGCGCCGCCATCTGATCCAGAAAAGCCCCCGTTCCTCCGGCGCACGTCTCGTTCATCCGCTGGTCGATTCCCGACTCGTCGAAAAACGTGAGTTTGGCGTCCTCGCCGCCAAGCTCTATACTGACGTCGACGCCCTTTAGATATCTCTCGACGCTCGCCCTGCACGCCACAAGCTCCTGGGTAAACGTGAGGCGCATACCCTCGGCGATCGCGAGGGCTCCGGAACCGGCCACCGCCAGAGTTATCATGGAGTCCCCGTAGTTTTGACGAAGTTCCTCCATCATGCCTCCGGCCGCGGCGCGGATATCCGCGTAATGCCTCCTGTATGTGCTGTGTATCAGGCGGTCTTTCTCATCCAACACCACCGCTTTGGCCGTGGTCGAGCCAATATCGAGCCCCACATGCAGCAACGCCATGCCAGACCTCCTTATATTCAAAAACTTCAAAAAAACTTCGCTTTGATTGAAAGATGAAGCGGAGACCGAATATCGCCGCGCGGTGATATGTTCTTTATTAAGAAGTGAGCGCGGCGGCGCGCGGACGACCGCCGCGGTTTATTCTCTCGCGACCGCACGGGAGCCGGCGGCGCGCGATGCCGGCGGCACGGTGAAATCACGCGCGGGCGCCGGTTCATCGGCGCGGGAGATAAACGCGATACCCGCGCAATGCCCGAACCCAAGCGACGCGCGCGCGACAGGGAAACGCGGTGTTGACGGGCACGAGTCCTCCACGCGGCTTGTCCCGTCGATTATATCGAGCGCGCGCATGATGCTGTCGACCCTGTTTTGGGGCGATAAGCCGGCGAAAAATTTTTCGGGCGGCAGCGACGCGACACAGACGGTGAGCGTCAAAAAAACCGCGGCAAGCAAAGCGGCGCATACACGTCTCGTTTTTCCGCCCGTCGGTTCAAGTATCAAACGCCCGCCCCCTCGCTCCGTTTTTTTCACGTAAATATTATCACGAAATTCTATGGTATAATTCATAATCCAAGAAAAATTTTACGGAGGCGATTGTGATGTCGCGATTTGAGTTTGTAAGCTGCCGGTTGGCGATACAGATTTGTACAGGGCATTTCCCGGACGGGCGCGAGCGTCACCGCACGTTCAGCTTGAAAGATATCAGGCCGGACGCGGACCCCGCCGCGCTGATCGCCGTGGTCCGCGCCATTGGTTCGCTTCTCGCCTATCCTGTCACACACGCGCGGCTCATCGTAAAAAGCAGGCGCGCGCTGTTCGACGCGACAAAACCCGACATGTCCGCGGGGGACGACTTGGACGCCGCCCCGTCCCCCGTTCCGGAAACGCGCGGCGGCGCGCCGGAAACGCCGGGGCGCGAAACGAAACTCCGCGCCGCGGAAGCGCGAATGAAAAGCGTTTTCGCGAAACCGGCGGAACCAATCAAACTGACCAAAACAGCCGCCGACGTTTGTTTGTTTTTAAAGTCGTTTCTCCCGGTCTTTCGAAACTCTCCAAGACACTTGCTGACATAACAGATGTTCCGGCAAGTTGACGAAAGGGGTGTGAGAACATGTTTTCAATAAATTCTAGAGTGTGTTCACACTATATACAACGGTGCAAAGGCATAGTAAAATGAAAGAATGGATATCACGAAGGAACAATTCGAGCGTATAGCACCATATTTGCCACGTCAGCGCGGGAACGTGAGC
>JAIRKI010000059.1 GCA_031260185.1 Synergistaceae bacterium
ATTATCATTTTCACCACATTTTCTCCTCTCAATTACAGAGTATGTCGATGTTTCTGGAATTTAATCTTACATTCACATGGGCTATTACCCATCTGGAACTTACTTTTGCAATTCACCCAGTTCCTAAGGGGACTTAGTCCCCTTGACTCCTTCCGCTAATTTCTCAATTCGCCGCCGACCACTTTTTTTACGCGCTTTATGACGGCGCCCGCGCACGACTCTATCTCGGCCGAGGTGAGGGTTTTGGTCAGCGAACCGATGATCAGGCGCAGCGTCACCGATTTTTTGCCCTCGGGGATCTGCCTGCCCCTGTACTCGCTGACGAAGCTGACGCCACGGATGAGGTCGGCGGGATCTTTTTTCGACGTGACCGCCCTGTGGACATCCTCCCATTTCACCGGCGCGTCGAACAGCATGGAGATGTCGTACTCGGTGCGCGGATATTCCGGGAGATGCTCGAATTTATTTGTGCGGGACGGCAGCGGTTTCAGCGCGTCTATGTCGAGTTCGAAGGCGGCTATGGCGTTGTTTTTTATCCCGCAGTCGAGCGCGGTTTTCTTCGACAGCAGCGCCAGGCTGCCGATCGCGGCGTCGTTTGAAATAATATTGAGCCACACTACGGCATCGGCCCAGGCCGGTTTTTCGCGCTGCGCAAACGTGAGGGGTTCGACGTGCGCGTACCGCGAAAGCCACTCGACAATGCCCTTCGCGCGCCGGAACAACGCGGCAGCCTCGTCGGAACGGCCGACGATGACGCCGCTTGAGTTTCTGCGCTGGCTGGGCAAGGATTCCTTTTCGTCGTAAGGACAACTGTAATCGCCGTCTTTAAATACCTGCGCGGATTCGAACAACGCGAATTCGTCGAAGAATCGCGTGTTCTCGGCGACCGATTTCAGCAGTCCCGGCAGCAGCGACGAGCGTATGTATTTTTCGTCGGGGGAGGGCGGTGTGGAGAGCGATAGCATCCCCTCGCGGCTCTGGAATATCGCGTCGAGATACTCGCCGCGCACCCACGGATACGAGAATATCTCCTGCATTCCGCAGCGGTACGCGAGGTACTCGCGAATTTTGCGGTCGATGTCGATTTCCGGCTGGTTTATGGCGGCGGTGAACGACGTGACCATCGGGGTCGCCTCGAAGTTCTCGAATCCGTGGAGTCTCGCCACTTCCTCCATGATGTCGTCCGGCAGGGAGATGTCGCCTGTCGAGCGCCAGGTCGGCACGACGGCGCGCATATTTTTTCCGTCGGGGGTAAATGTGACGGCAAATCCGAGGCGCGTCAGCATGTGGTCGATGTCGATGTTTTCGATGCGCTTGCCCAGCCGGGCGGCGAGCCAGTCGAGCGACACGTCCACCGAGGCGCGTTCGAGTTTGTTCGGGTAGTTATCGTGGAAGCCCGTCACCGTCATGCCGGGGAAGAATTCGGCGAACATTTTCATCGAGAGAGAGAGCGCGATATCGCCGCGTTCGGGGTCGATGCCCTTCTCGTATCTTATCGCGGCTTCCGTCCGAGCCTCGTGACGCGCGGCGGTGCGCCTTATGGATATGGCCTCGAAATCCGCTATTTCGAGAATCACCTTGTCGGTTGTGGGCAGCACGGAATCTTTGGCTCCCCCCATCACCCCCGCCAGCCCAACCGGACCCTCGTCGTCCGCGATGACCAGGTCTTCGCGCGACATGCTGAGTTCCCTGCCGTTCAAAAGCAGGAGTTTTTCGGCGTCGCGCGCGCGTCTCACCGTGATGTGTCCCTTTATGTTGTCCGAGTCGAAAGCGTGAGTCGGCTGACCAACGGCCAGCATGACGTAGTTGGTGATGTCGACTATGGCGTTTATCGGGCGCATCCCCACTCTCCATATGCGGCTCTGCACTTTGAAAGGAGACGGTTTTATCGACAGGCCCTCTATTTTAACGCCGATATAGCGGAAACACCTCGACGGGTCGTCGATCCGAGTGGCGAAAGATTGGTCGGCCGGCCGCGGTTCGTACGGAGCGAATTCGGCGAGAGGCAGGCCGTACAGCGCCGAAATCTCGCGGGCTATCCCACAGTGTCCCCAGAGGTCGGGGCGGTTCGTCAGCGAGCGGTTGTCTATCTCCAGTATCACGTCGCAGAGTCCCAGCGCTTCCGAGAGCGGCGTGCCCGGACGCGCGTCGAAAGCCGACAGGTCGACGATCGTCGCCTCTTCTTCAAACGGGAACAGATCGAACAACCCTATCTCCGACGAGGCGCAGATCATCCCGTAACTCTCAATTCCACGCACCTTGGCGTTCTTTATCGCGACCAGATCCCCCTCGCCGTGCCATTTGACCATGGCCCCGGGTTTCGCGACGGCGACTTTCATTCCGGCGGCGAGGTTGATTCCGCCGCATACTATCTCCCTCACCTCTCCGCCGATGTCGGTCTCGCACAGCCTGAGCCTGTCGGCGTTGGGGTGGGGGAGTATCTCTTTGATCTCTCCCACTACCATGTCGTTGAACTGCGCGCCGAGATCGACGACGTTTTCCACCTCGACGGTCGACATCGTTAGGTCGTACGCGAGGCGCGATATTTCAAGGTCATCGGGGATTTTCACATAATCCTTTATCCAATCGAGCGATAATTTCATGACGGCATCTCCCTATTTGAACTGGCGCAGAAAACGCAGGTCGCCGCCGTGGAACAGGCGAACGTCGTCGACGCCGTATCTCATCATGACGAGGCGGTCCAGGCCGATGTTGACGTAAAAGCCCGTGAACTCCGCCGGATCGAGGTTCGCCGCGCGGAGCACGTTGGGGTGCGGCGTGCCTCCGGGCATTATCTCGATCCATCCCACATGCTTGCACACGCTGCATCCGGCGCCTCCGCAGACCAGACAGCCCATGTCTATCTCGTAGCCCGGCTCGACGAACGGAAAGAACCCGACCCTCATCCTCACGGGCACGTCGCGGCCGAACACTTTGGAAAGTATGCTTTTTATCATCACCCTGCCTGCCGAGAACGTGAATTCCCTGTCAACAACCAGAGCTTCGTACTGAAAAAACGCCCTTTCGTGCCGCGCGTCGGTGGTCTCGTTGCGGTAGACCCTGCCGGGGTATACGAAACGGTACGGCGGTTTGTGGGTCTGGAGATACCGCACACTCGCGCCGGTGAGATGCGGGCGCAGGGCCAGCCGATCTGGACCGCGTCCCTTGTCGTGCCCGGCGATCCAGTAGGTGTCCATGCTCTCGCGCGCCGGATGGTCGGGTGCGAAGTTGAGGTTGTCGAACGCGTACAGCTCGCTCGTTATGTCGGATTCCTGAAATATCTCGAATCCCATCGACCGGAACGTATCGTTGAGGTCGTAACACATCTGGGTGATGGGATGAAGCCCGCCCTCCAGCGGAGGCAGTCCGGGCACGGTGAGGTCAAAGTCGGCGGAAATGGCCGAGGCCGCGAGCCTTATTTCCTCGGCCCTCGCGTCGATGAGCCTGGTGAGGGTGTCTTTCAGCTCGTTCGCCATGCGCCCGATCTCGGGGCGCACCGACGGGTCGGCTTTCGGAATCTCCTTCAAAATGTCGGTCAGCGCTCCCTGTTTGCCGAGGAGCGATGCCTTGACATCCTGCAATTCGGCTATTGTTTTTGCGGCGCTTATTCTCTCCTTCCCGGAAACCATGAGAGAATCGAACGTTTCTTTCATTATAATTCCCCCTAATTTGAAAAAAATTCCGGGCGAAAAATATAAAGTTCCTGCCAAGACACGACAGGAACCAAAATTTTCAGATTCAGCCCTTTTGCTCCCAGAGCGTTTTACGCGACCATCGCTTCGCGGGCTTTTGACACCAACTGCGCGAAAGCGGGCGCGTCGTGCACCGCGAGATCGGCCAGCATCTTACGGTTTATGGCTATGTTGGCTTTTTTAAGCCCGTTCATGAGCACGCTGTAACGCATCCCGTTGGCTCTCGCGGCCGCGTTGATCCGCATTATCCACAGCTTGCGGAAATCGCGCTTCTTCAGCTTGCGGTCGTGGAACATACGGGTGAGAGATTTGAGGTACGCTTCGCGCGCCCTCCTGTATACGTTTTTCTTCCGGCCCCAATAACCCTTGGTTATTGAGAACAATTTCTTTAGCTTTCGTCTGCTCGCGCTTGAACCCTTTACACGCATATCTCAGTCACTCCCGTCATTTATATCCCGGAAATCAGGCATACGGCATGAGGCGTTTTATATGCGCCTCGAACGCCGGCGTGATCACGCCTTTCCTGCGAAGCGAGCGCATCCTTTTTTCCGACTTGTTGACCAGTATATGACGGCGTCCGCTCTTCTGATAGGTTATCTTGCCTGAACCGGTGAGGTTGAAACGTTTTTTTGTCCCGGAATGGGATTTCATCTTGGGCATGTAATTTCCTCCTATATGGCGGTTTCCTCTGCCTCGGTTTTTTTCTTAGGTCTTTCGGCCGGTTTGACGTCGGGTTTCGGTGGCTTGGGCGCGGGAGCGCTGGCGGACGGGCAGACCATCATCCTCATGTAGGCGCCCTCCATCCTCGGTTCCGACTCCACTTTCCCGACGGGCTCCACGGCCTCGCGGACTCTGTTCAAAACTTCGCGTCCCCTGTCGAGAAACGCCATCTCACGCCCTCTGAAAAAAATCGATACTTTGACGCGGTGTCCGTCCTCAAGGAAGGCCCGTATTGCCTTGACCTTGAAGTCGTAGTCGTGCGTGTCTATTTTGGGGCGCATCTTCATCTCTTTTACCGACTGGTTCTTCTGTTTTTTGCGCGCGTCCTTGTCTCTTTTCTGCTGCTGAAAGCGATATTTTCCGTAATCGAGTATCCTGCACACCGGTGGGGTTGCCAAAGGAGCCACCTCGACAAGGTCCAGTTCCCTTTCCTCCGACAGCCGAATAGCTTCCGCCGTCGGGACCACGCCCAGCTTGTTGCCCTGATCGTCGATCAGCAATACCTCAGCGGCGCGTATCTCGGAATTCACACGCGGTTCGTCGTCTTTATTGACCGGTGCGTTGCTAATTTCAAACCACCTCCATATAATGTGTAGAAAAAATTCGGGAGCAAAACGCACGACGCGCTCTGCCCCCGAACAATCATACCTTGGCTTTGACCCGACAGCTTCCGCCGGCGGGTGAGAGGCGCATTCTCTTTTTTGCCGGAAAACCCAGCGAGCAAAAGTATATCATTTTTGACGAAAATTGCAAACGTCAAATACTCCCCTCCGTGAGAGACACAGACACCATGACGGCGGTCTTTTCAGCGCCTCTGCCGCGTTTACCGCCCTCATCGGCGGCCGAAAAAAGCCTCGTCCATCTCCGCAATGCCGTTCATCTTATGTGTCGCGTCCCTTGCTCCCATCGCGTGACGTATCTTATTCCATTTCTAAATCAACAAGGCATTAATTATCCAAGTCCATGAGGTAATGGAGCGTGTAATCTCCGGAGAGTTTTCAAGTTTAAAAGCTCATCGACCAAGTGATCCCCCAAAGCGTCAATGCCAGAAAATACGCGGTTGTAGAACCCTTTTTCTTTAAGCTCG
>JAIRKI010000042.1 GCA_031260185.1 Synergistaceae bacterium
GAAAAAACTTGGGCAAATATGAAACGCGCTTTGACAGATACGATTCCTACTTGTGAAAATGTGCCGGCGGCGGTTTATCGGTATTTTGGCGTTAATACTTTTTAAGTTAAAATACTATATAGTCATAAATATTATGATAAATTTGATGTATTTCAAGAAAGAATTGACTCAATAGTGAACAATGCCGACAAAAAAGATAAAGCCATTATAGACCGGCTTATCGGGGAAAAAGTTCAGCTTTTTGATGCCCCTCTTGTTGTCGGCAACAGCCCTATTTGTAGCTTTATGACCGAAAAACTAGCCGCGTGATCAATGATAAACGTTTTCGTTGGTCAGTATAGTTGGTTATTGCCGGAACTCTGGTTCCGTGACAAGAAATCAAAACTCCGGCTTCAGCCGTCCGACGTTCCGGGATACTCGAACTTCGCCACTTCGAGGGCGGAGTAACGTTTTTCTATCTCATCCAGCGTATCGGCGTACCGGCCGGGGTCGGGGGATTCTTCTATCGCTTTCTCGATCGAATGTTTTTTGAAGAATTTATTTTCGCTCTTTACGCCGTTCGCGCCGAAGAGTTCCCTGTACATTTCGCGATCGACCGGCATACCGAATTTTTCAACGACATCCGCATAACCGAACAGATACCATATCTCCCTGAAACCAGCCCAGGCGATCGCGGCGGCGCACATGGGACAGGGGTCGTGGGTCGAGAGAAAAATCAATTCGTCCGCTTTGGGGCGAACGGGAAGTTTGAAAAACCTGTTGAGGGTGTCTATTTCCCCGTGAATGAGAGGATTTTCCACACGGTTATTGGAACCCACTATCACCGTGGTCATCGTGTCGGGCCTGATGATCGCGCCTCCGAACAAATGGTTGCCCCGTTTGACCTCGCACTCCGTCAGAGGCAGTATTTCATCCCTGATTATGTCGAGCGTTCGCTCGATCATTTCTTCGCTGTCCATCGCTCAGCCTCCCATGGCCGGCTCGCGTCCTTCGCGCCGTTTCATATCCGCCAAACCATTGCGATATAATATCACACCTCCGGCGCGGTTTGAGCGAAAAAAAACGTCCGCTTTCCGAAAATCCGGGCCGCGAAAACCGACGCGGAAATATTATCACAAATCCGCGATATTTTAATTGCGCGCCGCGAAATAACGGATAAAATAAATCGTCAGCAAGCGCGAGAGGTGAACCAATGGCGACCGACCCGGATAAAATCAGAAATTTCAGCATCATAGCCCACGTCGACCACGGCAAGTCGACGCTGGCGGACAGGCTCATCGAGACGACGCACACCGTCGAAAGCCGCAACATGAAATCCCAGCTGCTCGACACGCTGGAGCTGGAGCGGGAACGCGGCATCACGATAAAACTCGTTCCCGTGAGGATGAACTACAGGGCCAAAGACGGCGGGGAATACGTCCTCAACCTCATAGACACTCCGGGCCACGTGGATTTCAATTACGAGGTCTCGCGGTCGCTCGCCGCCTGCGAGGGCGCCATTCTGGTGGTGGACGCCGCGCAGGGCGTGGAGGCGCAGACGGTCGCCAACGCGTATCTCGCGGTTGAACAGGGGCTCGATCTGATTCCAGTGTTCAACAAGATAGACCTGCCGTCGGCGTCGCCCGAGCGCGCGGCGAAAGAAACAGAGGAGATAATCGGTCTCGACGCCTCGAACGCGGTCTTGTGCAGCGCCAAGGACGGCACGGGCGTGGACGAAATACTGGAGCGCATAGTGACGGACATACGCCCTCCGTCGGGCGGCAAAGACACCCCGTTCGCGGCGCTCGTCTTCGATTCGGTGTACGACAACTACAAGGGCGTCATCAGCTACATACGCGTCGTGAACGGAGATGTGAGCGCGCGCGACGAAATCCGCTTTATGGCCACCGGCGAAAGATACGAGGTGGAGGAAGTGGGCGTTTTCACGCCGGAGAAACGGGCGGTCGGCGCGCTCGGCCCCGGCGAGGTCGGTTACATGATCGCCGGCATCAAATCGCTTTCCGACGCCGGCGTTGGCGACACGGTGACTTCGGCCCGCAACCCCGCGCCCGCTCCGCTTCCTGGATACAGGCATGTGAAACCAGTCGTGTTCTGCGGCTACTATCCCATAGAGCGCGACGAGATCAATCTCCTGCGCGATGCGCTCGAAAAATTGCAGATAAACGACTCGGCCATAACGTTCGAGCCGGAGTCCTCGGCCGCGCTCGGCTTCGGGTTCAGGTGCGGTTTCCTCGGGCTGCTTCACATGGAGATAGCGAAAGAACGCCTCTACCGCGAATTCGGCGTGGAACTCGTCGCCACGCCCCCAAACGTTGTCTACCGGGTGAAGCTGACCGACGGCGGCGTCATCGAGACGCGCCGCCCGTCGGATTTCCCATCTGACCCCACGCGGCAGGAGGAAGTATTGGAACCGTTCATCAAGGCGACGCTCTTTTTGCCCGACGCCTACGTCGGCCCCTGTATTCAGCTCTGCCAGGAAAAACGCGGCGTACACGCCGGCATGGACTACATCACGCCCGAAAGGGTGAGGCTGGTCTACGAATTGCCTCTCGCCGAATTCATCCTGGATTTCCACGACAAACTGAAATCGGCGACGAGGGGCTACGCGTCACTCGACTACGAACATATCGGCTACAGACCGTCTGACCTCGTCAAGGTAGATATTTTGATTCAGGACGAGCCGGTTGACGCTTTCAGCTTCATATGTCACAGAAACGCGGCGTATCACAGGGGGCACTCCGTCGCGGCGAAACTGAAGGAGCTGATACCGCGCCAGTTGTTCGAAGTTCCGATACAGGCCGCAATAGGCAAAAAAATTATCGTCCGCGTCAACATAAAGGCCCTTCGCAAAGACGTCCTCGCCAAGTGCTACGGAGGCGACGTCACGAGGAAACGCAAGCTGCTCGAAAAACAAAAAGAGGGCAAAAAACGCATGAAACAACTCGGGCGCGTCTCGATACCGCAGGAGGCGTTCATGGCTTTCATGGACGTGGCTTCCGACGAAAAATAACCAAACCCAAAACCGCTGGCCCAAAACCGCGGGCTCCGCCCGCACCCGCCAGGGAGCCAGCTCCCTGGACTCTTTTAGTTTTTTTATTTTCATCCTGCGGATGAAAATAAAAAAATTGATAAGGGGTCAAGGGGACTAGTCCCCTTGCGGGGTACGGGGCGGAGCCCCGTGGTTTTGGGCCAAGGTCTCTCGCTTTACATACACGTCCCCTTCTGCGACGCGAAGTGCACGTATTGCGCCTTCGCGAGCGCGCCTGTGCGCCCCGGCGATGAGAAACTATACCTCGAATCCCTCAAACGCGAAATAACCGCCCGCGCGGAAAACTCTCCCGCAATCGCCACGCTTTACATCGGCGGAGGAACGCCTTCCGTTCTCTCGCCGGTTTCCTGGGACGCTTTGATCGGTATTGTCGAACGCGGATTTTCGTTTTCCGGCGGCGCGGAGGTGACCGTCGAGGCCAATCCCGGCTCGCTCACCCGCGAGCATGTCGAATTGTGGCGCGGGTGGCGCGTCACGAGGGTAAGCGTCGGTGTTCAGAGTTTCGACGACAGGCGCCTGAAATTTTTGGGACGCGCGCACGATGCCGCGCAGGCACGCGCGGCGCTTGCCCTCTGCATGGACGCGGAGTTTTCCGTATCGCTCGATATGATGTTTGGCTTGCCGGAAGAGACATTGCGCGACTGGATGACGGATTTAAAAACCGCGCTCTCCTTCGGAACGGGCCACATCTCCGTGTATCAACTCACGATAGAGGAAGGAACACCGTTCGCCCGGCAAAATCCGGCGCTTCCCGAGGGCTACGCGCAGTACCGGTACGCGCAATGGCGCCTCGCCCGCGCAGGACTGGAGCAGTACGAGGTCGCGAGCTTCGCGCGGCACGGACAGGAGTGCCGCCACAACCTCAATTACTGGGACGACGGAGAATATATCGGGCTGGGTCCCTCCGCCTGCGGTTACGTAAACGGCGTGCGCCGGACGAACGCCCCGCGCCTCGGCGATTACGCGGCGATGACTTTGCGCGGCTTGCCGATCATATCGGAGGAGCGGCTCGAAGGCGAGCGCGCCGCGAGACAGGCGGCGGTTCTGGCCCTGCGAACGAAATATGGGATAACATGGAAAAATTTCGCGAAGCGATACGGCGCGCCGGTTGCGAGCGCGATACGCCGCGACTTGGAGCGTTTCCCCGCCGACATCGTGACAAACGGCGCGGAGGCGTCGAGTCTCACGCCAAAAGGTTTCAGGCTGGGCAACGCGGTCTGGGCGGAGATAATATCCTGAAGCCGCGGGCAAAAACCCGCGGGTTTTTGCCCGCGGGTTTGGGTTTACGAAAACGATTGCGTGTTTTTCTGTTGCGTGTCGGGAAACAAGCCTGTACGATAATACATATTAACCACATATGATATGTGGTAAGTAAATTATAATCAGTTTGTGTTTGATTTTCGAAAGGAGGCCGGATGCCGATATGCGCGATCAAAAAATGGTCATATTGACGGCGCTTCAAAAATCGTTGTGTTGTATCCCGGTGAGGTTCCGATGTTGCCGCGGTAAGGCGGAAATGGTTTGGTGATTTTACGGTTCATTGTTTTATGAAAGGGGCAGATTCCATGAAAAGATCCATTCTGAGCAAGACAATCGCCGGCGCGTTGCTTTTGACCGGCGTTTTTACCGCTTTTGCAGGTTTCGCGAGCGATAACGCCGCGGGCAAGATATCCATCACAAACGTGTCTTACGATCCTACCCGGGAGCTTTACGAACAGTACAATAAATTGTTCAGGGCATACTGGCTCAGGGAAAAAGGGCAAGAGGTCGAGATTACCCAGTCCCACGGCGGTTCGGGCAAACAGGCCCGCGGCGTTATAGAGGGCAATGAGGCCGATGTCGTCACGCTCGCCCTCGAGGGCGACGTGGACGAAATCCGCAAGGCCGGCCTGATTGACGCCGGCTGGGTAAAAGAATTTGACAAGAACAGCGCCCCCTATACATCCACGATTGTGTTTCTGGTACGTAAAGGCAACCCCAGGAACTTAAAGGATTGGGACGACATCATAAAGCCCGGCGTGGAAATCATTACGCCGGATCCCAAAAGCTCAGGAGGAGCCCGTTGGAACTTTTTGGCCGCGTGGGCGTTTTCCGACCGGAAAAACGGCGGAAATGAAGAAAAAAACAAGGAGTTTTTGAAGGCGCTGTTCGCCAACGTGACCGTGCTTGACTCCGGCGCGCGCGGTTCCACCACGACGTTTGTCGAAAACGGCCAGGGTGATGTTTTGCTGGCTTGGGAAAACGAAGCGTTCCTTTCCCAAAAAGAACATCCCGGCGATTTTGAGATCGTAACGCCTTCCCTGAGTATCCTGGCACAGCCTTCCGTAGCCGTGGTGGACGTCTACGCCAGAAAGCACGGCACGGAAGAAGCCGCCAAGGCGTATCTGCGGTATTTGTACTCCGACGAGGCGCAGCGCCTGGAAGGGCGGAATTACTACCGTCCCTCGAATCCGAATATTTTGAGAGAATTCAAGGACGCGTTCAACCTCGATGTCAAGCTCGTCAACATCGACGACGAATTCGGCGGATGGGACGCCGCGCAAGCCAAGTTTTTCGCTGACGGCGCCATTTTTGACGAGATTTACCGGCGGCGATAAGCCCGATATAGTCCGCGAGCGAGGGGGAGACGACGCATGTCCGGTTTGAAAACGCCGTCCGGGAGGCTGAAACGCGACGTCATACCGGGCTTTGGGCTTTCAATGGGCGTAACGCTGACAATGCTGAGCCTGATCGTGCTCATCCCCCTCGCTTCCGTCCCGCTGGTTCTGAAGGACTATTCCTTGTCGGAATTCTGGCGTGTCGTGACTGATCGGCAAACGATCGCGACGTATAAAGTCAGCTTTTCCTGCGCGGCCGCGGCGGCTGTAATCAATGTTTTCTTCGGGGTTTTGCTGGCGTGGGTTCTCACCCGCTATAAGTTCCCCGGCAGACGGATTCTGGACGGCCTGATCGAGCTGCCTTTCGCGCTGCCCACCGCGGTCGCCGGAGTCGCGCTGACCACCCTCTATTCCGAAAGGGGCTGGATCGGGTATTTGTTCAGTAAAATAGGCGTAAAAATTTCTTACACCACAACAGGGATTACAATCGCCATGATTTTCATCGGAATCCCGTTTGTGGTGCGTTCCATTCAACCGGTGCTGGAAAACCTCGACCCTCAGTATGAGGAGGCTGCGGCGACGCTTGGGGCGAGCCGGGCGCGAATATTTACGAGCGTGGTTGTTCCCGAGATACTGCCCGCCGCGCTTACGGGGTTTGCACTGGCTTTCGCGCGCGCTATCGGCGAATACGGCAGCGTGGTGTTCATCGCCGGCAATATACCCTATAGAACACAGATTACGCCGCTGATGATAATGAACAAGCTCGAACAGTTCAACTATCCCGCGGCGGCCTCCATCGCCCTTGTGATGATTGTTTTCTCTTTTCTCGTTTTGTTCGGCGTTAATATCCTGCAGTCCAAAATCAGTGAAATATCGAGGGGGAGCTGAAAATTGGGCTCGAAGGCAATTAAAATCGCGCTGATTTTATTGAGCGCGTCATTCGTCACAATTATGTTGATTCTGCCTCTCGTCACGGTACTGACCTATTCCATGCGCCAGGGATGGCGGATTTTCGTCTCATACATAACCGACTATTACACAATAAAGGCGCTGAACTTGACATTGTTGGCCGCGGCGGTCACGTTGGCCGTCAATACCGTGTTCGGTATTTTTTCGGCTTGGTCCATTACCAAATTTCGGTTTCGGGGCAAACAGGCGCTCACCACCTTGATCGACATACCGTTTTCCATTTCGCCCATTATCGCGGGCCTGGTATTCATACTGATATTCGGGCGCATAGGCTGGGCTTACCCGCTGATGGAAGCGTGGAACGTCAAAATCGTGTTCGCCGTGCCGGGAATCGTATTGGCGACTGTTTTTGTCACGTTTCCGTTCGTTTCCAGGGAATTGATTCCGCTGATGCAGTCGCAGGGCAGCGAGGAAGAGGAAGCCGCGGCGCTCATGGGCGCGAGCGGGTTCCTGATATTCAGAAAAATCACCTTCCCGCATATCAAATGGGGCTTGCTGTACGGCGTCATTCTCTGCGCCGCCCGCGCGCTCGGGGAATTCGGCGCGGTGTCGGTGGTGTCCGGGCATTTGCGAGGGAAAACCAATACCTTGCCGCTTCATGTGGAAGTATTGTTCAACGAGTTCAAACTGACGGCGTCTTTTGCCGTGGCTTCCATTCTGGTGGTGATAGCGATCATTGTTTTGATTCTTCGCAACATCGTTGAATACCGCCTGAAACGGGAGGATGGGTAAAGGACATGTATGTCGAGCTTAAAAATCTCAACAAACGCTTCGGCGGCTTTCAGGCGTCCGATAACGTGAGTTTCGGCGTCGGGAAAGGAAAGTTGATTGGTTTGCTCGGCCCCTCCGGCAGCGGCAAGACAACGATCCTGAGGATGATCGCGGGACTCGAAACGCCCGATTCCGGAGATATTTTCATCGGCGGAACGCGGATGAACGACTTGCCGCCCGCGAAGCGGGGAATCGGCCTCGTGTTTCAGAATTACGCTCTTTTTCGCTATATGACGGTGTTTGATAATATCGCTTTTGGGCTGACAGTGCGGAAAAAAGATAAAAAATATATCCGTGACCGCGTGAGCGAGCTTATTAAATTCATCGGGCTGGAGGGGTTGGAAAAACGCCGTCCTCACCAGCTTTCCGGCGGGCAGAAGCAACGTGTGGCCTTCGCCCGCGCGCTGGCGCCCAATCCGCATTTATTGCTCCTGGATGAGCCGTTCGCGGCTATCGACGCCAAGGTGCGGAAAGAATTACGCTCCTGGCTGAGGGACACGATAAACAAGGTTGGAATTACGAGCGTCTTCGTCACTCACGACCAGGAGGAAGCCGTGGAGGTGGCCGACGAGATAGTTATCACCAACAATGGGCGGGTGGAGCAGGTCGGCACGCCGATAGAAATCTATAAAGATCCCAAAACTCCCTTCGCGGCGGGGTTTATCGGCAAATCCGTCACCATCTCGGATTACGGCAAACTGCGCGGTTTTGAGAAAATCGAGGGTTTCGAGAGCGCCCTTCTGCGTCCCGAATCCGTTCATATAATGAAGCCTCAAAAAGAATTGTACCCTCACGCGTCTCAACGCGGGATCGTTGAAGATATTTTCTTCAAGGGTGATACGCTCGAATTGCGCGTGAATTTGGACGGGCAGAAGCTCATCGCGTATCAATCGCTGGACGGCGCCGCTTTCTCCGTCGGCGACGAGATCAGCGTGTTGATCTATCGCCTGTATTTGTTGGGGGAAAATACGGTGCGGCTGGCGGAAAACCGCTCCATCAAAAGCGAGGGCAATTTTTTTATCTGATGACCGTATGCTGAGAGTGAGGCGGTTGCGACGCCGGTTTTGGAGGGAGGGATTTTCGTCCCTCTCTTTTTTGTTGTTACGGTAAGGGCGAATAATTACGCGCAGCGGTCCCTGCCGAGTATCAAGTATAATACTCGATGTGACGTACCATAATAAATATCTTCGCTTTGCGGATACGTGGGTCTCGCCGTCATGAACAAGACGGCGAGACCCACGTCGGCCAGGGTAATATCGGCGCTGTTCAATATCTTGCGATCATCCTCGCTGTGCGGCGCGCATGTCCTTGATCTGTTCGCCGGGACGGGCTCGGTCGCTTGGCGCGCGCTCGAGCAGGGCGCGGCTTCGGCGCTGTGCGTCGAGTCGGACGCTGACCGCGCGAACGCCGTTTCGCGCAAGTTCGCCGACGCCGGACTCGCGCCGCGCGCTTCCTGCGTGAGGGGAGACGTGAGGCGCGTGTTGCCTCGCCTTGCCAAAAGCGCCCCGCCGCGCGAGTTTGGCGTGGTGTTCGCGGATCCTCCCTATTGCGCCGGATGGGGCGCGGCGCTCCCGCCTCTTCTGGCGGACAACTGGAGCGTGGTGCGGCCGGGCGGCGTGTTCGTGTTCGAACATTCGTCGCGGGAGCCTGCGGCGGATTTTTTGACGGCGAGGGATGATAGAATATACGGGGAAACAGTGCTTTCATTTTATTGGAAAAGAGACGTGAGCGAATCGTGAGCAAGGCGGTGTATCCCGGATCGTTCGATCCTTTTACCAACGGACATCTCGACATAACCCAACGGGGAGCCGCGATTTTCGACGAATTGCTGGTCGCGGTTCTGTTGAACGACGGCAAAAACGCCATGTTCAACGTGGAGGAACGCGTGACCATGGCTCTGGAGGCGACCGTTCATCTCCCTAACGTGATGGTGCTGTCGTTCGACGGGTTACTTGTGGATTTTATGCGCAAGGAGCGAAGCAGGGTCATACTCAGGGGTCTGCGCGCGCTCGCGGATTTCGAGTACGAGTTTCAGCTGGCGCAGATGAACAAACAGCTGGCGCCCGAAATCGAGACGTTCTTCATGGTCACCGACGCGAAATATTCGTATCTTTCGAGCCGCGGCATCAAGGAAGTTTTCGGTTTCGGCGGCGCGATACACGAATTCGTGCCGCCGGGAGTACTCAGGAGAATGAGGGAACGCGCGAAAATAAAAATTTAAAAAAATTGATAAGGGGTCAAGGGAACCAGTCCTCTTGCGGGGTACTGGGCGGGAGCCCCGCGGTTTTAGTTTGAAATTTCGAGAGGAGTGTTTTCCATGCAACAAGACAAGGCCGATATATTCATCATGACGAACGCAAAATACTTTCCGGCGGAAAAAGTCTATCTGATAAAGGATAAAATAATGGCGCGGGATGACAGCGGTGTGATGGTTATTTCCTCCATAGAGTTCAAGGATCCGATGACGTTTCTTATAATATCGGTTTTACTGGGCAGTTTGGGCGTGGACCGTTTCATGCTGGGCGATGTTGGCCTTGGTATCTTGAAACTGCTTACATTGGGAGGATGCGGAATCTGGACGGTCATAGACTGGTTTCTGATTCAGAAAAAAACGAGGGAAATTAACTTCAACGCGATTATGACGAGGCTTTAAATGACGTTTTCGCGTCAATTCGCCAACAGGCGCAATATGTCTTTCCACGTCACCAAGGCGATCAACGCCAAAAACGCTATCAGTCCGACGAAATGAATGCGCCTCTCCCATGTTTCGGGAAATTTTCGTCCCGATATCATTTCGCCCAAGATAAACACGATGCGGCCGCCGTCGAGCGCGGGGAGCGGCAGCAGGTTCAGCAAGCCGAGGTTGAGATTGATCACCGCCAAAAATGTGACGAACGTCCACCCCCCCTCCCTCGCGGCATCCCCGGCCATGCCCGCTATGCCTATGGGACCCGCTATGTCGGCTTTCTCCGTTCCCGCGATGATGCCCCACAATCCCCGCAGGATCTGGACGCTCATCTTCCAGCAGTAACTCATCCCGACGAACAGCGCCTTGTGCGCGGGATATTCGATCCTCGACGGTTCCACGCCCCACAGGCGGACTCCCGTTTGCTCGTCGAACGGAACCTTTCCCGTGAGAACCACTTCGGCGCCGCCGCGTCTCACAGTTACGCTGACTTCATCCGTGTCCATCTCACGTAATACCGCTCTTATTCCGTACCACTCCGTGATTTCGTTTCCGTTGATCGACAGCACCCTGTCGCCGGGGAGGGCGCCCATGAGCGCCGCCGGCTTGCCCTCCAGAAGACGCCCGACGACCGGTGAGTCGAGGTCGTTGACGCCTTTGGCCGAAAGAAGAAAAGACGTCAAAAGCCACGCCAGAATTATGTTCATGACGGCGCCGCCGGCCACGACCACAAAACGCTCCCACGGCTTTTTGGCGTATATCGACCGCGACGGATCGGGGTCGTCCCCCTCGCGATTTTCCTCTTCCTCTCCTTCGAGCCTCACGTACCCTCCTATCGGGAACAGTCTCCAGGCCCACAGCACGCCGCCCTTCGATCGTTTCGAGACGATGGCGGGCCCCATCCCGAACGAGAAATCGTGAACCTGTACGCCGCGCCACACGGCGGCCGCGAAATGTCCGCCTTCGTGGATAATCACGCATATCGCTATGACGACGATAAAAGAGAGCAAACTGACCATCATACCGTCACCTTTCGTAAAGAACTGAACACAACTCCGCCGATACTTTCACGCCCGGCTTCACCGTTTCTTCTTTTTTGGGGACGCGTGATAGTTGGCGGCTTTCACCATATCGGGGCGGCCGGGCAAATACGCCAGCGGGTCGTACTTCTTGCCCGACACGCGCACCTCGAAATGACAGTGATTCGTCGTCGCCCTGCCTGTGCGCCCGACGGCGGCGATATATTCGCCCGCTTTGACGCGCTGTCCCATCTTGACGAGAAGTTTGTCGCAGTGCGCGTAAAGCGTGTAAAGCCCCTCGCCGTGATCGAGTATCACGGTTTTGCCGTAACCGCTGAATTCTTTGCCGCCGTTCGAGGCCACCGACACGATCCCGTCGGCGGCCGCCGCGATCGGCGCGCCCTTTTCGGTCACTATGTCTATCGCGCCATGCTTTCTCCTGCCGCGTGTCGCGTTGAAAGTCGAGTAAATATATCCTTCGACGGGCCATATGAGCTTTTTCGAACCGGGCGGCGACGCTTTGGATTTCGCCGGCGCGGTATCAGGCTTTCGGGCTGTTTTAGCGGGATCCGGCTCTGTTTTTTCGGCTGTCGCCGGTTTCGGAAAATCCGGCGTCCTGGCGGCGAGCGACATCGCGGCTTCGGACTCGGATTTCGGCGCGTCCGCCGCCGTTTGTTTTTTTTGCGGAACCATGGCGCTCAATGCCTGAGCCTGCCTCATGAGGCTCATTATTTCCCTTATCGATAAAATTGTCGCCTCGGCCGCTTCCTCAATGTCCCCGCAGGCTGTCCCGGACGCGGCGGCAACGATCTTCACCGCGTCCGGGTTTTCGTTTGCCCACGATATTTCCGCCGGCGGGATGGAAAATAAAAACGCTGAAAAAAGACACAATGAAACGGTTTTTTTCGCCGCCTTTGAAACTGAAACGCCCCGTGTTCGCGATTTATCCGGGTCGAGCATGAAATACCCCCCTTGCGTTCCGACCGCGCTTTTACGGTCAACGCGGCCGAAGTCTACCATATAAGTCCGGATAAGGCAAACGTCCCGCCGGAACCCTGAAACCCAGGGCAGGCTAAGCGGATGAAATCCGGATCAACGAACTCGGCCAAGCCACCTTCGAGGAGGACGAGGGAGAAGACTCTTCTCTCGCTTCGTTCATGTAGAGCGCGGCGGCAAGCCGCCGCTGCCGGGATGTTTGACCTTTCTCTCCCGCATCGGCAATGATGAAACAGTTGATGGATATAAAAACCCGAACCAAGCACACTAAATCGCCTTACAAATTTACCATTTCGTGGTAAAATATTTACCATGAACAGGAGAAATTTATCAGACGTTTTGCTCGAAGCTCTGTCGGACACGCCGGTGGTTTTTCTGCGCGGCGCCCGTCAATCCGGCAAGACGACATTGGTTAAAAATTTCGCTCCCGATGGGGCCGGCGCGAGAAATTATGTCACGTTGGATTCCGCTACGGCGCTGGCGGCGGCGTTGCGCGACCCGGCGGGATTTTTACATGGTCTCCGAAAGCCGCTGACAATCGACGAAGCGCAGAGAGCGCCCGAACTGATGCTGGCGATTAAAGAGGACATAGACCGCGAGCGGTTGGCCGGACGCTATTTGCTCACGGGTTCGGCGAACGTGATGGCGCTTCCCAAAGTCGCGGATTCCCTCGCTGGGCGCATGGAGATATTGACTCTTTACCCTCTTTCGCGGGGCGAAATTGTCGGCGCGAGGGAGGATTTTATCGCCCGTCTTTTCGACAGAAGCCACGTTTTCACCGGCAACGCGCCGCAATATACTCAGGAAGATTTGCTCGAAATCATTTGCTCGGGGGGATACCCGGAAGTTTTGACCAGAAAAAGCGAAAAACGCCGAACCGCCTGGTTCGAGTCGTATATTACCGCCCTTGCGGAACGGGACATACGAGACATCGCCAATATTCAGGACAGAGGCGGGGTAATTCGCCTGCTCGGGTTGTTGGCGGCCCGTTCCGCGTCTTTGTTCAATCAGTCGGAAATATCAAAGGCTTCCGCCATACCCAACAGCACGCTGTCGCGTTACATCAGCCTGCTCGAAGCGACATTCATAATTTATTTCCTGCCTCCCTGGTCGTCAAATCTGGGCAAGCGACTTATAAAATCGCCGAAAATACATCTCGTCGATTCCGGCCTGGCGGCGCATTTATGCGGCTCTGACAACGGCGGATTGGGACGCGGCCTTTCTCTCGCCGGAAAATTGTTTGAATCGTTTGTCGTGGGAGAGATATTGAAACAGTCGGGTTGGACGGAGCATCCGGTCAGGCTTTATCACTATCGCTCGCGAACCGGGGACGAAATAGACCTTTTGCTCGAGGACAGGTCGGGCAATATCGCCGCCGTTGAAATCAAACTCTCACAAACCATAACCAACCGCGACGTCAAAAGCGTCTCGGGGTTACGCGACGCGCTCGGCGGCAATTTCGTCCGGGGCGCCGTCATTTATTCCGGGCGCGAGGTTTTTCCGCTTGGCGACAGGCTGATCGCCTTGCCCGCAGGGGCCGCGATCGGCTGAACGCGATTACGTGCTATATTATCAGCGGAGGTGTTGGGTATGAACGTCAACGTTGAAAACCTTGTTTCCATCTCGGAAGCAAAGCAAAATTTTTCAAGGTTTGCCCGCCTTGCGGACTAAAAAGGAACGGCCATTATCTTGAAAAATAACACGCCGCGTTATGTGCTTTTGGATTATGGCATGTTTCGCCAAGATACCGTCGCGGATAATGAGAGCGCGGACGCGGCGGCTTCGCGCATTTTGGCAAAGCATATCAAAGCGTTTGAAGAATTGGCTAAATGATTACATTGAACAAAAAACAGGTTAAACATTTGCGTAAAAGGCTGTTGGACAGCACCGGCGGGGAGGAAATCGTTTTGAAACAGGCGCCCATTAAAATGATAGCATCCGATCTGGACGGCACGCTACTCGACAACTTGAGCCGCGTGCCGGAACGCAATAAAATCGCCGTCGCCGAAGCCGTGCGGCGCGGGATAATTTTCGTCGTATCGACGGGGAGGATGTACCGCTCCGCGCGCGGCTTAGCCGAAGAACTCGGCGCGGCGCGTTTTCCGCTGATATGCTACAACGGTTCCATGATATCCGAACCGAACGGAGAGGAACTCTTTCACCTGAAACTCGACATGGACGTCGCGCTCGGCCTGCTGGCGTTTTTCAGGGATCGGAACATGTACGTCCAGTCGTATATCGACGACAGACTCTATATCGAGGAGGACAGCGCCGAACAGTATCAATACTACAACAAATACTTCGGGATAACCGGGACCGCCGTCGGCGACGATTTATACACCCCGGCGAGACGCCCGACAAAATTGCTGTCCAGGACGGCGGGGATCGAGGAATCCCGCGAACTGACAAAAGAACTCTCCGGCATGTTCCCGGGAAGGGTCTATGTCACCGGCTCGAACGAGGATTTCATCGAGATGATGAACCCTGATGCGAACAAGGCCAAATGTCTCCGCGTACTGTCGAAATCGTTCGGAGTGCCGCTTGAGAGCGTCATGGCGCTGGGCGACGGCGACAACGACGCCGAAATGGTGGGAACGGCCGGACTCGGGATAGCGGTTGCCAACGCGCGCGAAAGCGTAAAAAAAGCGGCCCGCTTCGTCGCCCCGTCGAACGAGGAATGCGGGGTCGCCTGGGCTATCGAGAAATACGTTTTAAAGAGAGCGGTGACCGACATATAGATAAATTGCTCGCGAACTTGGCTACGGCAATACTTTGGCGCTCATTTCCGGACCTTGCGGGCGAGCAGCGCCACCGCGAGAATCAGGCCCAGCCCCGCGAACCCCGCGTCGCAACCGCCGCTGCCTGTTGTTTTGTCGTTGACCGCGAAATGCCACATTTCGAAAGCCGTACACTTACCGTTTTTGTCTTGATAACCGCGATAACCGAAGCGAAGCCTGACTTCCTTGATGTTGCCAACGGCTATATCTTTGATATCGATGTATGTCTTCAACTCGGTTCCGTCAGACAGATGTGACGCCGACGAATTTCGTGGTAAACCTTCCGCCGGGTAATTGGCAAAGTCCCCGTCGAGAGTGTCGATACTTATGTCGTTTACCCAACCGACAGGCGCGTCATTTCCTGCCAACAGTGGGGTTTTGTCGGGATCGTCCGGGTCTACAAAGCGGATGTTCACGCTTTTCACGGTCTTGCCGTCGGCGGCGAAATTAAGCTCCATGTACGGAACGCACTTCGCGGCAAGCTGCTCCTCCAAAGACAGTACCTGCGGGAAAGGTACGTCCTCTTCCTTCGTTCCGTCGTCGAGTGTATACGAGAAACTCGACCCCGGCAGCGCGCTTTCCGCCCCTTCACCGAAAAAAATTTGTTTGCCGGTTTCATCGTAGAGCTTGATATATCCATCATCATCCTGCCGTGGCTCGAAGGAATACGTGCCCGGGGGCAATTGTTTTTTCATTATGCCGCTACCCGTGGTTATTGTCACAGTATCATTGAAAGTAAGCGTAATGTCGGTAAACGTGATGTCGCCGCTGATAGTACCCGCCAAAATAAAATTGCGGAATTTCGGTGAATTCGGCGGATCAAAAACCGTAACCCCGTTCTCCGTTCGAACGTTTATACTATGATACAGATAAAAACGCGGGCCAGCGGCCCAGGCCGAACTTGCCAGGAACAACGCCGCCAACGCGATCCCAACAATTGCCAACCTCACACGCGTGAAACACTTCATTTTACATTCCTCCTCATATGATCGTGGCGCCCCAACTTTTTCAGTACATCTGCCATATCGACAGGCATTGCGTAACTATATCTCATTTTCCGCCGACTGTCCATATCCTGTTGATATGACATGTGCTTTGCCGCAAACCACTTGGTCAGCGGCGTTCGCGTCTTTTCCATGATCGTTCCGGCGGTTGCTGTCGTCTGATGGCCGCAAGTTTTGCGTTGATACCTGTTGCGGCTTTTTATGTTGAAGCGCTCGGTGTGCCCGCGTTTTGGGCAAATAAATCCGTTCGGCCACCGTTTCTTGTAGAGATACTCCCCGCGCGCTTCTTCCGTTCCGAATTGTTCCTGAAATTCATGCATTCTCATCGCCGTTCACCGCTCCTTCCGCTATATTACATCATATTATTAGCTAATTGTATAGTCATTAAATATTTTGTCCACACCCCAAATTCACAACGCCGCCCCCGGCAGGCGCGATTCTTCAGGGACGAAGCGGATCGATGAAATATATAATGAGCCGAACGGTGTTGAATCTTCTCCTAGTATTACAGTTGTAAAACATGCGAGTGACGATAGTGATACCACAAAGCAATAGCTTGATGCGCTCTGCGCCAATTAATCCAATGGAGAACAATAGAACGGGAAAATGACCGTATATGAGTCCGCAAATTAAAGATTTTACGCGTGTCGCCCTTGCTTAAACGCG
>JAIRKI010000103.1 GCA_031260185.1 Synergistaceae bacterium
ACACATCTTTACAAGTAGAAATCGTATCAATCCAAAGCGCATTTCATATTTGCCCAAGATTTTTCAATCGGGTTATAGTCAGGCGAATACGTTTGTATTTATTATGTTAATGCACTATACCATTTCCGCTTCGCCACTTTCTCCAACTTTGCGATGATGGACATTGTAACGCGCAGCGTAATTTTCTTTCAAAAATACTTGAGTTGGAGTCAAGTTGCTTTCATCATCCCACGGAGTTGTTCTTCGTGATTTCTGAGTTTCACTTTTCCGTATCTTACATTCCTCCATTGCGAGTTTGTTAACTCACATTATAGAGGCATTAGCATCATTGTGCATATAGAGATTTTTTATGATAAAGCGTAATACGGGAACATACGCCAAAACGGATGCTCTCCCGAATGTCGGGGCAATATATTTTTTATATTCCTGAAATCGTTGCCGTAAAATGCCGCTTCTGTTAGAATACAGCGATCGAAGCGCTGTTTGACGCGCGAAAAATCAGTCGATAAGAGGTCAGGTGTGAGGAACATGGCGGTACAAAAAAATAATTCCGATGTCGAGGTAATGACTCGCGGCGGTTATGAAAAACTCAAGAACGAACTGAGCCTGTTGAGAACCGACAAAAGGCTCGAAATAGCGCGAAAGCTGGAGGAAGCCCGAGCCTTCGGAGATTTGAGCGAAAACGCGGAGTACCACGCCGCCAAGGAAGAGCAGGAAAAGCTGGAGGGCCGGATAAGCAGGCTCGAATACAAACTCAACAAAGCCAAAGTCATCGACGTCGACGACATCGACACCAGCCACGCGAACCTCGGCACCACGGTGGAGATACAGGACCTCGACGACAACGCCGCATATTTTTATATGCTCGTCGGTACGGAAGAATCAAACCCTGCCGAAAACAAAATCTCGATATCGAGCCCGGTGGGGAAAGCCCTCATCGGACGAGTCGCCGGCGAAGAAGTGAGCGTCCGCACCCCGAAAAGCGTGAGGCGTCTCAAAATAACGGCCATAACCGCGCTCCGGTAGGAGCGTTCAGGTATGAAAGCGGGCGGGTGTGTTTCGCGCCGCCCGCTTTTTGCCGTGCGCCCGGTTCTTCGTTTATTCAGCCTTCAAGCACATTCGCGGCTTTTCCCAGTTCGACGCGCGTGTGGAGGTATTTGATGAGCAAAGCGGACGATATAAATATATGAAACCTAATTTCCAGTGAAAGGGTGAACATAATGAAATATCCAATGAAGCGAAGCGTTATTGAAAACAGGTTCTCAAAAAATAACCCGATGCGTCCCTAAAGATACTGCCGGGAGACGGTGAGGGCGTCAATCCGCGAGCGTATTTGATATCTCGCTCATGAATTTCGGGATGTCTATCCCCTGCGGGCAGCGTTGGACGCAGACGCCGCAGCTCACGCAATTGCGCGGGCGCTCCTCGTCATTGAGCGTTCTGTACGTGTTGCGCAGCACGATTTCCGCCAGGGGAAACCCCGCTGATTTCTGCGTCATGTACTGGTTGTACATCGCGAAAATTCTCGGGATTTCGACGCCAGACGGGCAGTCCACGCAATACCGGCAGCCGGTGCAGGGGATGGTTCCCGACGCGAGAAACGCGGCGCCCGCGCGCTCCAGAACAGTCCGTTCCTCGTCCGACAGAGGCCGGAAGTCCGACATCGTGCCGAGATTATCCTCCAACTGTTCGGGCCAGGTCATGCCGCTCAGGACGGTCAAAACTCCGGGAAGCGACGCCGCGTAGCGAATGGCCCAGGAAGCCTGGCTCGCGTCGGGATTGAAATCTTTCAGTATATCCGCCGCGGCCGGGGGAAGGTTCGCGAGCGCCCCGCCCCTGACGGGCTCCATTACCACGGCCGGTATGTCATATTCGGCCAGTATTCCGTAGAGCCGTTTGGATTCGATCGCGTCCCAGTCGATGTAGTTGAGCTGTATTTGGGCGAAATCCCACTCGCCCCACGTCAGCGCTTTCGCGAGGGCGTCCGGGGCGTCGTGTATGGAGAAACCGAGATTCCCGATGTAACCGGCGTCTTTCTTTTCGCGCAGAAACCCGTACGCGCCGTGCTTCAGAGCCGCGTCGTAAGACTCGCCGCCGATATTGTGAAGAAGGTAGAAATCGAAGTGATCGACGCGGCACTTTTTGAGCTGTTCGGAAAATATCCGTTCGAGATCGCCTGGATTTTTCAAAAGCCATATGGGCATTTTGGTCGCGAGGTTATAACTGTCGCGAGGATGCCGCGACAGAGCGTGCCCCGCGAAATTCTCGCTCTCCTGTTCGTGATAGATATAAGCGGTGTCGAAATAATTCACCCCGTGCTCGATGGCGCGGTCAACCATGCGGCACGCCGCATCGTAATCGATATCGCGCGCGCTTCCCGACGCGAGCAGCGGGAGGCGCATCAGCCCAAACCCGAGCAGTGAAATGTCTTTCCCTATCCGCGGGAATTTTCTCGTTTCCATGACGACGAAAACCTGCCTTTCATAATTCCGAATATGACGATATTGGATTATTATAACGCAAGCGGGAATGAGCGAACCGTAATGAGCAAAGCGGACGATGTTTTATCCGGTGGAGAAAACATGGCTCGTCAAATGGTTGCCGGGCCGGCACTGACAGGCTTGACATTGCGGGAGTGATTTGTAAAAATACAACTTACGAGTTGCATAATCGTGAGTTTGTTTTTTGAGAGGTGGGGCGTCCTGTTTTACGGAAGGGAAGCTGAACTGAAAAAACTGAACGAGATGTACGGCAGCGGCCGGTTCGAGTGCGCCGTCATATACGGCCGGCAGCGGGTTGGAAAGACCGCGCTGATCGGTATGGTCAATTTAAACGGGTTCAGCCGGGACGTGTATTCCGTGACGGCTGAGGAATTGGCCGGAAACGCTTTTTTTTTCGGATTGGGAACACGCGTTCGATTACATCTGCCATATTTCGGAAAAACGAAGGATAATACTCGCGATCGACGAATACACTTATCTCGCGGATGGCTACAGGCCCGTCTCTTCCATTCTTCAGGTGAAAACGGCGGTATTTCCCGCGAGCGCATTCTGATTGAGAATATCAACGCGAAAATCAAGGTCTTCAAAATCACGGCAAACAAGTACCGCAACCGCCGAAAACGCTTCAAAAGGCGCTGAAAGAAGAGTCGCGACTGACATTATGACGCCGCGTACGTTTGTCATCGCCGAGATAGGCTCAAACCACAACCGTTCTCTCACGCTCGCGAAAGAGATGATTGACGCGGCGGCCGACGCGGGCGCCGACGCCGCCAAGTTTCAAATTTACAGCGCCTCGACACTTTATTCGTCGAAGGACGACGCAAGGCTCGGTTACGACGGGACGGACGTCACCCGTCTCATCGATTCCGTGGCCACTCCGCGCGAATGGCTGCCGGAATTGAGCGGTTACTGCCGGAAGAGGGGAATCGTGTTTTTTGCCGCGCCGTTCGATCTTGCGGCGGTCGATGAACTCGACGCCGTTTCGGATATGTTCAAGATCGCGTCGTTCGAGATCGTCGATATACCCTTGATCCGCAAAACCGCCTCCAGGGGCAAGCCGATGATTATAGCGACCGGGCTGGCAAATATGGGCGAGATAGAGGACGCGCTCGACGCCTGTTACGCGCAGGGCAGCCGCGACGTGTCGCTGCTTCAGTGCGCGTCGTGTTATCCCTCCCCCGCGTCGATAATGAACCTGCGCGCCATGAAAACCATGCGGCGCGCGTTCGGCGTTCCCGTCGGGTTATCCGATCACACGCTCGGCATTCACATATCCGTCGCCGCCGTCGCGATGGGAGCGAGCATCATCGAAAAACACTTCACGATGGATCGGTCGATGAAAGGGCCGGATCATTCTTTTGCCATAGAACCCGGCGAACTTCGCGAATTGGTTCGACAGATAAGGGAAGTCGAATCGGCGCTGGGCGACGGCTTCAAGCGGGGACCGTCGCGTGACGAGATGACGGCTTACGGATACGCGAGGCGCAGCGTTCATGCCTTGCGCGACATAGAAAAAGGCGAGGTAATCACGCCGGACATGCTCATCAGCAAACGGCCCGGTCACGGCATAAGGCCGAAATATATGGACTGGGTGGCCGGAAGGCGCGCCGCGAGGGATATTTCCGCGGATTCGTGGATCACCATGGATATGCTGGAATAATTTTACATATACGCCATGAAATCTCTTTTCATCACCAATTCCGGACCGAATATCGGAGGAGGACACCTGTCGAGGTGCTTCGCCCTCTCCCGCGCGTTAAACTCGCTTGGCGTCGGTTCCCGCTGGATATTGAACGACGCGGCGCGGCCGCAGGCCGAGGCTTTGGGCATCGCCGACGCTTCTTATTTTCCCGACCCGTTTTCTTGCGGGTATCTTCCCGCGAGGGCCGGCGCGGACTTTGCCGTGGTTGACAGCTATGTTCCCGGCGCTGATTTTTACATGAGCGTCTCGGAGCGGATGCCGCTCGTGGTCATCGACGATCTCCATGACCGGGAGGTTGAGCGCTTCGCGGATATACTGATAAATTATGGTATAGGCGCGGAGCGCGGTCTTTATCGTAACGACGAATGCAAGTATCTGACAGGCCCGCGTTACGCGCTTTTGCGGGAAGCCTACCGGGAGATTGAACCGGCTGAAGGGGAGTACGTCATGTTCGTTCCCGGAGCTTCCGACACGACGGGAAGCGCTCCGGCCATCGCAAGCTGGTGGCTCCCTGATTGGGGCAGGCTTGTAATAGCGCTCGGGCCGTTGACGCCCGATGCGGTTATTGCCGGAACCAGGTGGGCCGCTTCTGGGAAAATCAACGTGAAAATTCTCATCTCATCTCCGAAATTTCCCGACATTCTGGCGAACGCGGGCCGCGTGATTTGCGGCGCCGGCGTCACGGCAAACGAAGCGCTCGCGATGGAAAAACCGGTCGCGGTGTTCAGCGTTGCCGATAATCAGCGCGGTCTGGGGAAAATTTTGGAACGCCGCGGCGCCGCTTATGACCTTGGGGATTGGAGCGGCGTCACGCCCGATTCCTTAAAAACCGCGATTAGTTTCACTCCCGACCGGGCCGCGTTGCGCGGCCTTGTGAACAAGCGCGGCGCCATCGTCTGCGCCGATGAGATCATGAAAATTTTGGGCGGCTCGCGATGAATATGTCGCGCGACGCGCGTCTGGTCAGGACGCTGAAAGGCCTGCCGGACGCGAGAGGAGCCAGGTTGCCGGTTCGCGGCCGCGACATGACGACTATCGGGTTTATGTCGGTTTTCGACAATTTCCGTCTAGCTGACGACGAATTGGTGAAAACTATGGCGGCGGCGCGTTCCCGATTCGGGGAATTTTTTCTCACTCAATTCGGCGTCACGTACGAAAATAAAAAGAATTGGCTGGAGAACTCCGTGCTGCGTAACGACCGCAAAATTCTTTTCATCGTCGAAACCGGCGATGGGAAAATCGTTGGACAAGACGGCGTCACGCTCCCTGACGGCGATAATTTCATGCTCGACGGGACGATGCGTTGGGCAATGGGCGGATATCCCAGACTTTTCGAACGAACTTGCATCGAGAGGGCATGTATCGGGTTCGGGCTGTTCGGACGCCTCCGATGCGTGATAAACGTTTTCAACGACAATAAATTCGCCATTTTGAATATCGAGTCATCGGGCTTCGTCGTGCGCGAAGAACACGCGCTGTCACGCACCGAGCAAGACGGGCGCGTTATATTCGCGGCGGCGGAAACTCCTGAATTGGTGAACACCGATAAAAAATTGGTCGAATATGAGATGTACAGGGACCGTTTTGCGGAAAGACACGGCGCATTCATCGATTCTCCATGTTGGGAGGGGATCGTCTGACAGTTTGCGCCAATGGGAAAGGCCGAAGGCAAAAAATATCGTAAAATTCGCCGCGAAGCAGAAGAGCGCCTGACACTCGCTTCAACTCGTTTCAATCGAACAGCTTGATGTTCCGCTCCATCCGGCTCTCGAATTTCAGGAATGCCTCCCACAGTTCCATTTGTTTTAGGGCCTTCGGTGATTTAGCCGGCGAAAGCGACGTTTTGCGCCTGTTGAAATCGCCGTCGACGAACAGGCTTTCGCCCGGGAGAAAAGAGTATTCGACGCTGTTGAATGCCAGCCATTTCAGTTCTTCGTACCGAAGGTCGAACCACGTGGCCGCCTTCGCGTACTCCAGCGTCAGGTTGCTTCTGGAGATTCCCTCGTCGTCGGTGCAGATGACGACCGGAACTCTGGCGTCCCAGTAGAAGCGGAACGGATGTCTGGCCCCGCCCGATATGCCCAGTATTCCCTCTCCGCTGGAAAGGCAGATTTCCACGGCTATGCCCTTTTCCCGCATGTTCCCTAGAAGCCCGTAAACATCGTCTTCCCATATGGCGTCTACTCCGTGCCCGATGCGTGAGGCGTGTCCTTCGCTGATCGTTTTGCTGATTCTGTTTCTCATGGCGTCGTAGGGCGAGAACTCGATGGTGAGTTCGCCGGAGTGGAGGGTGAGTTTCAATTTGTCGCGGTCTTCCTCGGAAAAAGACCTCCAGTTTTCGTCGATAGCCTCCATTTGGAGGTCGAAGCAGGTTCTGGATATCCATGAATCCTCCGGGGCAAGCAGCGTAATACCCTTGATCCCGTAATCGTGCAGGTTGACCGACAAGTCCATGACGTTTTTGACACGTTGGCTGAAATATTTTTTATAGGCGCTCGTGTCGAAGGCTTTTCGCATTTCCACCGGGATATCCTCGCCCCTGTTCAGGGTCAGAATATAGGAGACGTCAACGTTCCAGCCTTTGTCGCGTTCATCCAGGTTCGCCAGAGTCCTCTCGCGCAGTTCGTCCAGGTGGAGCAGGCGTTTTTTCAACGCGCCGTAATCGACGGTTCCGTCCTCCGGAAACTCGACCACGCTCAGCATCAACTCCATGTGGGAGATTCTTTGCGATGCCGCTCGGCGCAGCGTTTCTTCAATAATTTTTTCGACGCTCGGCATTGCCGGTCCGAACCGTTCGAAAGCGCGAAAGAAATGGGTGTGGCCGTTCTCTTTTTCTTTTTCCATGTTGCGCATACTGAGAGCGTCCATGACCTCGTCTTTTTTCCAAAAGTCGAATCTCAAGTCCATCGAGGTGTAAAACGGGTTTGCCGTATCGGAGACAAAGGCCCTCTCCTTCAGGTCGAACAGGAGATCTTTTTCGATCGCGGTGTCGATCAACGTTTCAATCTCGACCGCGCCGCTGGGATGATTATGAAGATCCGCTCCTTTCGGCATTTTATGGAGGAAAGCGATCAAAAGAGCCTCGTTTGTCTTCGCTTTCTCAAAGTATGCCGCCACTATACCGCTGGTTCCGTCCGTCACGCTTCCCGCGCGGACCGACGAAATGTCCGCCAGGATAAAGACCGCCGACAACAATGCCGCTACCGTCAATTTACCTCGTTTAGAATATCTCGCCATAAAATGAAAACAACTCCCTTCTTAATTCAAGTATAATCCAATTTATATTCACGCGCAAACGCCTCATTGAAAATCGGAAGGCGTAAAAGAACCGAAAACTTGGTATTTGGTATAATAATTAAGAGGAATAATGTTCTCGGTTTTACGAGGTGTATTGCATGGAACATTTCATCGAAATTTTACGCGACGCCATTAATATGGACGGCGCGGCGGAACTTGAAGATTCTTCGGCGCTCGCCGGGTTGGACGGGTGGGATTCGCTCGGCAAATTCATGTTCTTGTCCGCGGCCTTCACGGACTACGGAGTGACGATCGAGCCTTCGGATTTGAGCGCGGTCGTCACCGTCGCCGACCTTTGGGCCTTGATCGGCGCATCCCGGCAAAATGCCTGAGGCTATAGCTCTCGAAGGTCTTTCGATAGGCGGAATCTCCGCGTGCGTGCCGCGGCGCGCGATAGAGAACGCCGGGTACGGACGTGAACTCTACGGCAATGACCTTGACGCCGCGATCAAAGTGGTTGGTGTGGAAAGACGCCGCTTCGCCGACGCCGGCGTCACGGCACTTGATTTGTGCGTGAAGGCGGCTTTGTCGTTGTCCGAGTACGCCGATTTCGACTATTCGGAGTTCGGCGGGCTCGGCTTCGTCACCATGACGCCGGATTTTTCGATGCCCAACAACGCATCTTACGCGCACAAACTCCTCGGCTTGCCTCCCGGTTCGCCAGCTTTTGACATAAGCATGGCGTGCGCGGGTTATCCTTACGGGCTATGGGTCGCGGGCATGACCGCGAATTGCGCCGGGAAAAAGGTGTTGCTGCTCGACGGGGATACTCACAGCCCGTTCGTCTCACCTTACGACCGTTCAACATCGCTGCTGTTCGGCGACGGCGGAACGGCGACGGTGATTCTGCCCTCCGAAGCGGACGCGGCGAACATCTGGAGGTTCGATTTTGTCACCGAGGGAGACAGAATGTCCCTCTCTGCGCCGGACAGCGGATACAGGAACAGGGTAAACGCCGAAAGCCTCGAATACGAGACTTTCCCCGACGGAAGCCGGAGACGGCGGATAGACCTGAAGATGGATGGAATGGCGGTCTTCAACGCCGTGGCCCGCAACGTGCCCGCGAGCCTGTCGCGATTGATGGCGTCAGATCGCCTGCGCCCTGAAGATTACGATTACCTGCTGCTGCACCAGGCCAACCTGATGATGATAAACGCGGTCGCCAAAAAACTCGGGTTCAGGGACGAGCGATTCCCGACGTCCATAGGTAAATACGGCAACATAGGTTCCGGTTCGATCGCGCTCAATATCTGTTCGGAGATGCGCGAGACCGTGGAGGCCAAACATTCGCGCGTCCTGATGTCGGCGTTCGGCGCCGGTTTTTCCGTGGCCTCAGCGAGCCTTGAACTGGGACCGTGCACCGTCGCGCCGGTGGTTGAATATTGAGCGGCAGTATGGGGTCGAGATCGTGATATACTCAACTCCTCCCGAAAGGAGAAAGGATACGAACCGATGAAAACGCCAAAAATATATTTAGGAGGTGTGCAAAAATAAACTTTACAACTATTATGATACTGTGTCATAATTTAGGTATGGATATTAGCGGAGAAAACAGAATCAAAATAATGCTGCCAACGCTGAACGAAAAGCAAAGAAGACTATACTCGGCGACAGAAGCCGAAGCTCTTGGATATGGAGGAATAAGCCAAGTTAGCGGGATATCCGGAGTTTCAAGATTGACGATCAAATTCAGCCGCGGTTGAAATTTCATATGGTTTAACGGCATACCAACTCGTATCGTAATTACCCTCGTCCTGCCAGTTGCCCTGCGGCTCCGGCCTGGGTTCCACAACAGGCGTATCCCCGCCCCCTCCGCCGCAACCGCCGCTCATCATCGCAAATATCCCGAACAGCAACACACACACACACAGTTTTTTCATTTCTGCTCCTCCTCCTCAAATTGATATTGTGAAAAGCCGCCCTCCGAAGGCGGCTTTTGTAGTCGTATCAGATATTATTGCTGGGGGCTGGTGGGTCTAACCTTTCATCGGAACCTATCGCCGGCAGTTCGGTGATGGTGGTGGTATTGCCGGTAATATCGCTGTTGCCGGCAACAGCGCCGATGAAGCCGCCCAAACCGATATTATTATTCAGGGCGGTAGCCGTAACTTTACTGTTGTCTGTAACGCAATTTATTACCGCCCCTCTTCCCGTATTTTGACCCGCAAGTACACCCGCGTTTGCGCCGCCATTACCGGATACAGTATCAAATGCCTCAACTATGCTGTTACTTACCTCGCAACCTGTTATAACTCCGCCCTTATCTTCGGTATGTTGCAGACCATTCGTTCCTGCAAGTCCACCGACGACACACCCGTAACCGGAACTGGAGCCGGAAACATAACTGTTTGTTACCGTACAATCTATTACTGTTCCGCGATTCCACCCCACCAGTCCACCGGCGTAAACGAGGTCGTTGTTGGCGCCTGAAATGGCGGCGTTAGTCAGGCGAACGTTTGCGACAGTTCCTTCATTAACGCCGACAAGGCCAATTTCCGTATGCCCGTTTATTTCTTTTATCAGTATGGTCATATTTGATATAGTATTTCCCCGACCGTCGAATGTACCACGAAAGGAAACAGTAAAACGATGATTGCAAATCGGTGTCCAGTAGTGGTCGCCGAGGTCGATATCCCCCGTAAGGCTGATGGTTTCGCCCTCAAAAGTATTGCCGTCATTGACGAGTTTCGCCAGTCCGGCCAATTCAGCCGCGGTTGAAATCTCATACGGCTTGTCGGAATACCAATCCACATCGTAATTACCCTCGTCCTGCCAGCTACCCTGTGGTTCCGGTCTCGAAGGGGGAGGCTCCACAACAGGCGTATCCCCGCCGCCGCCTCCGCCGCCACAACCGCCGTTACCGCTCACCACGGCGAACAATCCCAACACGCACATAAACAGACACAAATTTCGCAAGTTCATCTTCCCCTTTCTAAGCGACCTGAGGATACAAAATTAAGCCGTTTTTGTCAATCTATATCCAGCTTTAGAACCTGTTTTCAGTAACGCTTCGCTTTATTGGATATTTCATTATGTTCACCCTTTCACCGGAAATTAGGTTTAATATATTTATATCGTCCGCTTTGCTCATTCTATTTTAGAA
>JAIRKI010000106.1 GCA_031260185.1 Synergistaceae bacterium
CACACGAGAAACGCTGTTTTTTCAAAAATCAAATATTTTTATGGCTGATTTTTCACTTTCCACTTCTTCGGGGTGGAATTTTGACTTGCAAGGTGGAATTTGCTTTTTCATTCGACCTATTTATTCAGCGTTTCCTTAATTCCCGGGACCATTATACCGATAATATTATAAACTAAGCGCAAGTTTGGGACTCGTAATTTCGAGAGGGGATCGTCTTATGGCAAGGAACATAACTCCAAAAGAAAAAAATTATTCCGACTGGTATCTCGACGTCATAAGGGCGGCGGAACTCGCCGATTACGCGCCGGTGAGGGGATGCATGGTCATCAGGCCGAACGGCTACGGGATATGGGAGAACATTCAGGCCGTTTTTGACCGCGGTTTCAAGGAGACGGGGCACGTCAACGCGTATTTCCCGCTGCTCATCCCGAATTCGTTCATGGAGCGCGAGGCTCAGCACGTGGAGGGGTTCGCTCCGGAGTGCGCCGTCGTCACCCACGCCGGTGGCGAGGAACTCGAGGAGCCCTATGTAATCCGCCCGACTTCGGAGACCATCATCGGGCATATGTACAGCCAGTGGGTGCAATCGTGGCGCGATCTCCCCATTTTGATAAACCAGTGGTGCAACGTGATAAGGTGGGAAAAACGCCCGCGCCTCTTCCTGCGCACGTCCGAATTTCTGTGGCAGGAGGGCCACACCGCCCACGCCACGCGCGACGAGGCGTTCGATGAGACTTTCAAGATTCTCGGCGTATACCGGGACACAATGCGAAAAGAACTGGCGCTGCCGGTGCTTTACGGGGAAAAATCCGAGAACGAGCGTTTCCCCGGCGCCGACAACACCTATTCGTGCGAGGCCATGATGAGCGACAAGAGAGCGCTTCAGGCGGGCACTAGCCATTTCCTGGGCCAGAACTTCGCGCGCGCATTCGACATTTCATTCCAAGATAAAAACGGCGAACGCGCTTACGCGTGGACGACGAGCTGGGGCGTGTCGGCGCGTCTTATCGGGGCGATAATAATGACCCACAGCGATAACGACGGCCTGGTTCTGCCGCCGCGCGTAGCTCCCGTGAAAGCCGTGATAATTCCCATCTCCAGCGACGAGGATATTTTGCGCGGCAAATTGGAACCCGCCGCCGAAAAATTATCCCGCGAGACAGACGCGGCTTTGGGCGGCATGTACTCCAAAGTCGACAGGCAGTACCACACGCGCCCGGCCGACAGATTTTTCCGCCATCTCCAGCGCGGCGTTCCCGTGCGTGTGGAGATAGGGGCCAAGGAGTTCGCCGACGGCGAGGTCACGATAGTGCGGCGCGACACGTCCGGGCGCGAGCGCGTCTCGATGGGGGAGTGCGCCGCGAGGGTGAAAGTCCTCCTGGCGGACATCCAGCAAAACCTTTACGACAGAGCGAAAGCGTTCCGCGACGCGAACACCCACGACGTCGACAACATGGACGACCTCAAAAAATTCTTCTCCCCCGAGGGCAAGGGCGGATTCGCGCGCGTCTACTTCGCCGGCACGCCGGAGGACGAAGGCGAGATAAAATACGTCACGGGAGGCGCCACGATACGCTGTATGCCGCTCGACGACGAATCGAGGGGCAAATGCGTATACACCGGAAAACCGGAAGGCCGTAGAGCGATACTGGCGAAAGCGTATTGAAAAATTCGGTATGCGTGGATGAAAAAATATCTCGCGGCGCTGATTTGTCTGTCGTTTTTAGCGACGCGAGCGTTCGGCGCGGAGCCGCCCGTCATAAGTTTCGATTTTGCCGGCGACGCCTCGGGCGATTTGCCGTTCGAGCCTCTTGCGCCGGTCTTTTACCTGCCCATGGACAGGAGCGAATATTCCTCTTCGAACGGAAAGTACCTCATCTCGGACATGACGGTGCCGCTCAAAAACGGAAACGTATATCGGCTGTTGCTTACCTGCGCCGACTTGGCCGCCGAAAACTCGAGAGGCATACAGATCGTGGTCGCCGACGAACGCCGCGCTCCGGCGGGGATAATTCAGAAGATCAGGCTCGGCAACGGGCTGGCGCCGCAGATTCTGCCGGAGTCGGACGACGCTCCCGGAGCGGTCATGTTTCGCGTGATTCGGGAGAAAAACGTGACCGATGCGCGCGTGTATCAAATAAACCATGTCACGGGCAAACTCGAAAAGCCTTTTGCCATCGGACACGATTTTCCCCGAAATATGAAGCTCGAGGTGAAAGGCAGACTGGAACCGAGCGGGGCGGTGAAATTGGAATCGGCCAATCCGTACGTGAAACAGACGCTGGACCTGTCGCCCGTGCTCGATTATCTCGTGGAGGATGAGATATATCAGCCAGACGGAAATCCCATACCCGCGTTGGCGAACTTGCGACTCACGCGCGGAGGGTGGGAGAATGAAAGGATTTATCGCGAAAACGGCGATACCGTGATGGAAGTGGGGATGTCGCTTGTGACGCTGTCGAAAAAGACTGTCGTGGACGCGACAGTCTTTTTGAGATACGATAAATCGGGCCGCTGGACGGCGGAGGCTTTGACGTTCGAACCGTCGATGCCGTACAGAACCGAGTAGTTTAAAAGTATGGCGACCCCGTTTGTCAAGGCCACCAGGCGACAGATTTAAGAGAAATGGCTTGGAACCATAAAACGGGTTGTCCGTGGATATTCGGTCAATCGCGGACATCAGACGTAGATTCTCCTCGCTCTCACTAACCGCCGTGCAGTAAAGGCCCTCCTGTTCAACTCCGACAACCGGCATTGGCGGCGTATTGAAATCTCTTCATTGCCGGGTTCGATGAATTTTTTCTTATCCTCTGAGCGTTTCGGCGGATTTTTTCAACCAATCGACCTCTGCTTTTAACCGGCCGATCCGCCGATATAGCTCCGCTTTTCTCGTTTCCGCCGCTTTTGCGTCCTTTGACGCCTTTTTGCCGAATATCTCGCCGATACGCTCTTGAAGCTCTTTCTTCCAGTACGTTGTTTCGTCGGATGAACGCCATAAGTACCGGTCCCCTTGCGGGGTACGGGGCCTCATAGGCCCGATGCTCCTACGGGGAAGCCCCGTGGCTTTGGGGGATAATTCAGGGCAGACGCATCAAAATGAGCCAAACATTGATATTACTCAATTGACAAATTGTGCGTTCAATTCAAATACTTGAGTGATTACAAGGCTTTATGATGTTTGATGCGTCTGCCCTGGGAGGATAATTTCCTCTCTTGCAAAGGCGCGGGAAAAGTGTTAAAGTGCAATCGAGTGGGAGATAAGATAATCGATATGTCATGAAGTGTCATGAAAGGGAGCGAAACATCAGATGAGTTTCAAGGGGGCCTTCGAACACAAGCTCGACTCAAAGGGCAGAATCGTTGTTCCCTCGTGTTTTCGCGAAGAACTCGGCGAGCGTATCGTGATCACGTCGATGGGCAAAAAATACGTATCCGTGTATTCGGAAGAAAACTGGCAAGCGGTGGTCGATCGGATCGAGGAGGACGCACTCAAAACTTTGAACGGCTCTGACGCGAGGCGTGTCGTTATGTCTCTGTCGTTCTCCGTCGAGGTTGATTCGACGGGGAGAATACTCCTTCCGGAAAAGATGCGTTCAGATGTCGGGATTGCGCAGGACGTTTTTATCATCGGCAACAACAAAAAGATAGAGATTTGGGATTCCGCGCGTTGGCATAAGTTCATCGAAGAGTCGGAGACGCTGATCTCGGAAATAAACGCGTTATTCCCCGGATTGTAGCATGGAAGCCCACGTGCCGGTAATGCTCGGTGAAATCCTCGGTGTTTTGGAATATGCCGTCCCATTTGGGAAGGACGTGTTTTTTGTCGACGCGACGCTGGGATGGGGCGGACATTCGAAGGCGATCCTCGAAAAATTTCCGGATATCCGAGTCGTCGGCATCGACAGGGACGAAACGGCTTTGGCATCGGCCGCGTCGAGACTGTCGGCGTACGGAGCGCGGTTTACGGCGGCGCGCGCGAAATTCGGCGAACTCGGAACGCGCGCCGCGGCCTTGAGGGAAGAGCACGGCGGATACGCGATAGGGGTTTTGTTCGATTACGGCGTCTCGAACACGCAATTATCGGCGCCTGAACGCGGTTTCTCGTTTCAGGAAGACGGTCCTCTCGACATGAGGATGTCCCGTGGCGAGGAAATACCGACGGCGGCGGATATCATCAGGGAGTCGGATACGGCCGAACTCGCGGGCATTTTCCGCGTCTTCGGCGAGGAAAAAAACGCCTTGCGCGTAGCGAGAGGCATCGCGCGCGCCAAACTGTCCGGAGAGGCGCCGGATACCACCATGAAACTGGTCGCCGTGATAAGGCGATCGCTCCCGGCGGCGGTTCAAAGACATATGGGGACCAACCCGGCCCGCAAGATTTTTCAGGCGCTGCGGATAGCGGTGAACTCTGAACTGGACGAGATACCCAAAGGGCTCGAGGGCGCTTTGGAGTTGACGGGAGACGGAGGATTCATAATCGCCGTCTCATACCATTCCCTCGAAGACCGTTTGGTCAAGCGGACGTTCCGGAGTTGGGCGGCCGAAGGGAGAGGCACCGTCAGGACGAAACGCCCGGCGGTCGCGTCGGAAGAAGAAATCGAGGCGAACAGAAAAGCGCGCAGCGCGAAGATGAGAGTTTTCGCGGTAAAGAAATAAATGATCTTTCGTCGGGGATCGACATCGACGCGCGGGGGGCAAACCACATGAAAACAAGGAGTCCGAACCACAAAAAAAACAGCGGACATTCGGTTTTTTGTATCCTGTGTCTGCTGGGCGTTTTGATATTGACCCTGTGTCTCGGCAGCATTCGCGTCTACGGCCTCTATCTCGAATACAGGCTTGCGGACTGCGCGGTGAAAATAGAGTCGGAAGGGGATGAGTACGCCATGCTCGAGGAAGCTCAAGCCGCGCTTTTATCGCCTTCGAGAATATACAACTACGCGAGGTCCGAACTCAACATGGTCGCCGCGAGCAAAACGGAGACGATCAAACTGCTCCCGGATTCCTACGGCAGGCAGTACGGCGATAACGCCCCGCAAGGCGAAAACGCCGTAAATGCCGCGCGCCGGCCCGGCCGGTTTAGCCGGATATTTGTGGGCGCCGCGAATGCGAAAGAATAGACCGGGACTTCCGAAAAATTCCCGGAGTTCGGGCGCGGCGTGGTTTTTATGTTTCGCTCTGATAGGATGTCTTGCCGTCAGGACGGTATTTGTGCATATATTCCCGGATGAGAAGATCAAAAGGCAGTCCGGCAGGCAATATTGGGCGCAAGTCATGATGTCCGCGTCGCGGGGGGACATCCGGGACCGGAACGGTCAGGCGCTCGCACTTTCGGTGCCTTCGATCAGTTTTTTCATCGACCCCATGTTTTGGTCGCCGGCTGGCGCCGACGCCCTGGAGCCTTTTTTCGGGCCCGGCGTCTCCGATAAATTCAGGAAGAAACTGCCCGGGAGATTCCATTGGGTCGTGCGGAAAGTGCCGATGGATATAGCGAAACAGGTCATCGGGGAAAAAATCCCCGGATTGTTTACGATCAGGGAAAGCCACAGGATGTATCCGCACGGAGAGCTCGCGTCTCACGTGATAGGTTTTTGCGATGTCGACGATTCCGGATTGTCGGGGATAGAGCGCGAGTGGAACAAGGCGCTGTTTTCACCGCCCAGGAACAGGTTTTTCGTGCGGGACGCGAGGGGCAATCTGCTCGACATGCTGGGCAGCAACGCCGTTATGCGGGATACCGGCGCGGGCTTGGTAAAACTTACGCTCGACTCGAAAATACAGCAGATAGTGGAGTGGAAACTGAGGGAGGGCGCGGAGGAATACAAAGCCGAATGGGGGGCCGGAGTATGCGTAAACCCGCAAACCGGGGAAATATACGCCATGGCGAGTTATCCGCCGATCGACCTGAACGACAGGGGCAGTTTCAAAGACACGGCAAAGCTCAGGAACAACGTCACGGGCATGGTATATGAACCCGGTTCCACATTCAAGCCCATAATGCTGGGCATCGCCAGGGAGATGGGTGTGGTGTCGGATAATTTTCATTTTACCTGCGTGAAAAAAATAAAGGTGGCCGACGGAGAAATCAGAGACATCGCGGCGCATGGAGACGTCACACTCGAAGGGCTTTTGATAAAATCATGCAACACGGGCATGGCCTTCATAGGAAACAACAAGAAGATGACGCCGTACAACACCTGGGGAATGTTAAAGCAATTCGGTTTCGGCGTCAAATCCGGAGTGGAGTTGTCGGGAGAGGAGGAAGGCCTGCTCCGGAATCCCGAAGAGTGGCTCGGCGTGACAAAGGCCAATATGGCGATAGGTCAGGGGCTCGCTGTCACCCCTTTGCAACTGGCGATGGGGATAAGCGCCATAGCCAACGGCGGGGAGCTTCTCAAACCGTATATAGTGGAAGAGGTAAAAAATTCGAACGGCGAAATCATTCATCAGGGGCAGAGGCGGGTTCGCAATTCCGTGTTGAACGGGCGAACGGCCGAATGGCTGAGGCTGGCGCTGTATAAAACCGTCGAGGAAGGCACCGGCAAGGCGGCGCGCGTAAAAGGCATCCCCGTCGCCGGCAAGACCGGTACCGCTCAGATGGCGGCGTCCGGCGCCTACGCGAAGGGCCGGTACGCCAGTTCTTTCGTCGGTTTCTGGCCTTCCGAAAAACCTGAATATCTCCTTCTCATAGTGCTCGGAGAGCCGAAGGGAATCAAGTATTACGGCGGCGAGATAGCGGCGCCGGTTTTCAAAGCAGTGGTCGAGGACATGGTACAGTTGGCTCTTTTGGCGAAAAACGCCGCGGCGGCGGAATGAAAATCACTGTAAAGGAAGGTCGGACAGGATGAACGTCCGCGAACTTTTTGACAAATTGGCGCGTTCCGATAAAAGACTTGTAAACGGCGACCGGGCTGGCGGCGAAATCGTCCGCGTCGAATATGACTCGCGCCGCGTCTCGGGGGACGGGATCATCTTCGCGTGCGTGAAAGGCGGCAATACCGACGGGCACGACCACGCGGCGCAAGCCGTGTCTCGCGGAGCGGCCGCTCTTCTTTGCGAGCGCGAACTGCCGATCCGCGTCCCCCAGATAATTACGCCGAAAACGAGGGGCACGATGGGCGAAGCGGCGTCCGTCATTTACGGGAAACCCTCCGAAAAACTGAAGATGACGGGCGTCACCGGCACAAACGGAAAAACCACCACCGCGTATATCACGAGATCCATAATCCGCGCTTCCGGGGCGCGCGCCGGGATGATCGGGACGGTCGTCTATGACGATGCCGCCGGCGAATCGTTTGCTGAGCGTACCACGCCGGAAGGCCCGGATATCCAGACGCTCCTGTCGGAAATAGTCAAAAACGGCGCTTCCCATTGCGTCATGGAGGCTTCCTCGCACGGACTCGACCAGGGACGCCTGGAAGGATGCGGATTCGACGCGGCGGGATTCAGTAATTTGACCCCCGAGCATCTCGAATATCACAATGACATGGAAAATTATTTTATGGCCAAAAGGCGTCTTTTTTCGGATTACGCGAGAGGCGCGTGGAAAGGCGCCGTCAACGCCGCCGACGCCTTCGGCGCGCGTTTGCTGGCGGAGTTTCGCGAAAACGCGATGCCGTTTTCCGCGGGTTCTGCCCGCACCCGCCAGGGAGCTGGCTCCCCGGACCCTCTTCGATTTTTTTATTTTCATCCTGCGGATGAAAATAAAAAAATTAATAAGGGGTCAAGGGGATCAGTCCCATTGCGGGGGGCGGGGCGGAGCCCCGCCGATTCCATGTACAGAATTCGCGTATCGCGCGAAGGGCTCGAGGGAATGACGGTGGCCCTGACGTATCCCGACGGAAGTTCTTTCGTCGCCGATTCTCCCCTCGTCGGCAGGCACAACGCGTCGAATATTCTGGAGAGCGCGGTCTTGGGCGACGCGCTGGGATTCGACGGCGACACCGTGAAAAAAGGCATCGAAAATTGTCCGCAGGTTCCGGGCCGTCTCGAAAGATACCCGATGCCGAACGGCGTCACGGTCTTTGTGGATTTCGCCCACAGCGAGGACGGAATGGAACAGGCGCTTTCGACGCTGAAAGCTCTCGCTCCCGGCCCCGTGAGGGTATTGTGGGGCGCGGGCGGCGACAGGACGCCGCTGAAGCGCCTGATAGTCGGGGAAATAATGGCCCGTTTGGCCGACCACGTGGTGATCTCGACGGATAACCCGAGGAACGAGAATCCGGCCGATATAGCGCGCGGCGTCGAAGAAGGGGTCAGGCGATGCGCGCGGCGGGTTGAGCGCGATACAATTCTGGACAGGGGCGAGGCGATAGATTTTATCCTGAACTCGGCCCGGGCCGGCGATGTCGTGCTCATAGCGGGCAAAGGCCCCGAACGCTTCATCGATTACGGGACGCGCAGGGAACCGTTCGTCGACGGAGAGCGCGTTCTGGAATGGGCGCGTTCTCACAAATCGGAGACGGAAACCCGATGATGCGCGGGCGTGAATTTTTCACCTTGAGGGAAGCCGCAGAAGCGCACGGTTTCGCGTATTATCCCGAGAGATCGGCCGACACGCGGGTTCCGCTGATTTTCAGGGCGGACAGCAGGATCGTCGAACGCGGCGGCGGTTTTATAGCCATAAAAGGAGCGAGGGATGACGGACACGGTTACATAGCGCAGGCGGTAAAAAACGGCGCCGTTTGCGTAATTTGCGAGAAGTCGTTTTTCGAGCTTCACAAAGACGAGTTGTCGGCCCTGGACGCGGCGTTCATTTTAGCGGACGGCTCCGCCGAGGCCGCCGTGAAACTGGCGAAGACGCGGCTCGGCATGATATCTCCGAAGGTCGTGGGCATTACCGGCAGCGTGGGGAAGACCACGACGAGGGAATTTCTGCGCGCCGCCCTGCGCGGCGCGTACAGGACGCACGCCGCCGTAAAGAGCTACAACACGCTCCTTGGCGTCTCGATGACGGTGCTCGCCATGCCGGCCGACACCGAAATTTTGATACTCGAACTCGGGACGAACCATCCCGGCGAGATACGGGAGACAGTGAGCGGCTTTCCGGTGACCGACGGAGTGATCACCGAAATTTCCGACGCGCATCTCGAAGGTTTGGGGGACATCGAAGGCGTGCTTGCCGCCAAAATGGAAATTATCGAATCGCCAAAGCTGGAATGTCTTTCTTATAATTCAGACAATGATTTATTGTCTTCCGCCGTGTCGCGTATGCCGAACGGCGAAAAAATAAAAAAGGGCGGCGTCAGGCAGGTCGGCGTCGGATACTCCGACGCGGGCCTGCGCATATCGGACGTCAGGCAGACCGTTGGGCCGGACTTCATCCCTTCTCTGTACGTCACACTCTCGATGAAGGGACGGAAAGCGTCGTGCCGTTCGCCGCTGTTCGGCAGGCAGCACGCGAAAAACATGGCTTTCGCCTATTCCGTCGCGATTCGGGCAGGGCTGGACGACAGCTCTTTCGAGCGCGCCGCCGGTCTTTTCGAACTCCATCCCGGGAGGGGACGGATATTTCGGGGGAAAAACAGAGCCGCGATTATCGACGAGACTTACAACGCGAACCCGGCGTCGCTCTCCCGCGCCGTCAAAAACCTGCTCGAGATGGATCTGCCCGATGAATTCGCGCGAATTGCCATACTGGGCGGAATGAGGGAACTGGGACGCGAGTCGCCGCGCCTGCATGAGATCGCTCTGAGCAGGGCGTCGCTGCTCGACGGCGTCTATCTCATAGGGGCCGAATGGGGCGAAGCGGCGCGGAAGAGCGACGCGGTACGCGGGATATGGCCCGACGCCGACAGTTTTATGTCCGAATTCGATTTCGAATCGGTCGAAAATTCGGCGTTTTTGTTGAAGGGATCGCGTTTTTACGGCATGGAACGGCTCCTGCCGCTTTTCGCGGATAAAACCGGCGAAGCGGCCGAAGCCGATGAATGACATGAAAATAAAAATACTGTGTCTCGGCCTGATTTTTTTCGCGAGCGCCATATTTCTGGAGAGCCTGTGGATATCGTTGATGAGAAATTTCGGCGTGGGCGAGGCCATAAAGAATTACGGGCCGAGCGGGCACAAAAAAAAGAAAGGCACGCCCGGCATCGGCGGAATAGTGGCCTTTACGCTGTCGCCGGCCGCGGCGCTCGCGATATACCATACCGGGCTGGGAGATACGCGCGACGTTTTTATAATATGGGTCTTTCCGTTGCTGGCTGGCCTCGTCGGCTTCGCGGACGACCTGCTGAAAGCGTTTCGCTCTTCCAGCGAGGGTCTCAGAAGTTTGCAAAAATTATTTTTACAGATATTGGTTTGCTCGGCGTGGGTATATTTCGTCTCGCGCGACGGAATATTTCTCGTACCGGGCGTGGCCCTGCCGGTCAAGCTCGCGGCGCCCGCGCTGGTTTTTCTGGCGGTCGCCGCGTTGAACGCCGTCAACGTAACGGACGGCCTCGACGGGCTTGCCGGAAGCGCGGTCGCCGTGTCGCTGCTCTCGGTTTTTCTGTGGACCGACAAAACGCCGGTGCTGGCTTCGGCGGCGTTGGGGCTCGCCATGACGGCGGCTTTCCTGTGGCACAACTCCAATCCCGCGCTCGTGTTCATGGGAGACGCGGGTTCCCATCTTTGGGGCGCTCTGCTGGTGAGCCTCTGCGTCGACGCGGGGTCTCTCGCGTTCATGCTGCCGATGGGCTTTATATTCGCGATAGAATTGGCGACGTCCGCGATACAGATTTTCACCATAAGGGCTTTCGGCAAACGGATCTTCAGGATGAGCCCCCTCCATCACCATTTTGAAATCGAGGGCATGAAGGAACCGCAAATAGTCGCACGTTTCACGCTCGTTCACGCGGCCGGAATCGCCGCGATATTGATCTTCATGGAAACGCTTCTCAAAGGAGGGTTTCTCAATGCCTGAGGGGAATATGGCAAACATCAGGCTGACGGTTCTCGGCGCGGGCGCGAGCGGAACCGCGATCGCGCGCATGGCGTCGCGCATGGGCGCGGATGTTTTCGTGTCAGACGCGGCGAAAATCGCCCCGGAAACGGCCAAGTTTTTTGAAACGGCCGGGATACGGTACGAAGAGAAAGGCCACACCGAAAAAATATTCGACTGCGACAGGGCGATAGTCGGTTCGGGATTTCCGCCGACCGCTCCGGTACTGGAGCGACTCGCGTCAAAAGGCATAACTCCCGTCGGCGAGCTGGATTTCGTCATGCCGTTCGTCAAGGGGCGTGTCATAGGCGTTACCGGCAGCAACGGCAAGACCACGACGGCTTCGCTTCTCGGGCATCTTTTGAAAGTGGAAGGCGCGAACTGCGAGGTCGCCGGAAATATCGGGAAACCGATCGCGGATATCCAAATCCGCCGGCAAAAAACCGCGGGCTCCGCCCGCGCCCGCCGGGGAGCCTGCTTCCCGGACCCTTTTGAAAAGGGGTCAAGGGGACCGGTCCCCTTGCGTGGTACGGATGCCCATAGGCCCGATGCTCCTACGGGGAGCCCCGATTACACCGTTCTCGAACTCAGCAGTTTTCAGCTGCATTGGGCAAGCGCCGTGAAATTCGCCGGCGCCATAGTCACGAATCTCGCTCCCGATCATATCGACTGGCACGGTTCCTGCGAAAACTACGTCCGCGCCAAAGCGAAACTCGTCGGTTTCGTCGAACGCGGAGGATTCGCGATAGTCCAAAAACGCGACAGGGAAACGTTCAAAATCGGTGAAGTCTCGGCGAGGTATTTGACGTGGGACGCGCCGTTCGCGGATGACGACATATTCCTCTCCCTCGAAAAAGCATCCGCCGTAATGGACGGAAAAGAGCTGTTCCGTTTCGGGGAGACCCGCCTGCTCGGAACTCACAACATGGAGAATACCTCGATGGCTATGGGCATGGTGAACATGCTGGGGTTAGGCAACGCCGCGCGCGCGTCGCTTCCGTCCTATACGGCGCCCGCTCACAGATGCGGTCTCGTCCTCGAAAAAAACGGAGTCCGGTATATCGACGACTCGAAGGGCACCAATATAGCGGCGTCCGTCGCGGCCATGTCCGCGATAGATGGCCCGCACCTGGTCATACTGGGGGGAAGGGGCAAAGGGGAAAATTACGGCGGTCTCGCCGAACCGTTGAAAAAATACGCCAAACACGCGTATCTCATAGGCGAGGCCGCCTCGGAGATCGCGGCGTCGCTTTCCCTCGCCGGCTGTGACAATTTCAGCGTGTCCGGCGATATGGAAAACGCGGTAAAGGAAGCGGTTTCCGCCGCGCGTCCCGGGGATTCGGTGCTTCTTTCCCCCGCGTGCGCGAGTTGGGACGCGTACAGGAACTACAACGAGCGAGGGGACCATTTCGCTGCGCTGGCGCGGAAGCACGCCGGAGCGTGACGATGACGCGCTTCGTCGAATACAACTACGACAGCGGCGAAATCAGCATCAGGGCGGATGTCTGGCTGTGGCTGATACCGCTCATCATGAGCGGCGTCGGCATCCTCATGGTGACATCGACGACGAGCGGTATCATGTACGACGCGTCGGGTTCGCCGTTTACTCTTGGCATCCGGCAGGCGCGTTCCCTCGGACTCGGCTTTGTCATAATGCTGCTCGCCTTTCGCGTTCCGGTGAACAGATGGCGTCAGATGGCCCCGGCCCTTTGGGTATGCTCCGTCGCGCTGACGTTCGTGACTTTCGTTCCGGGCCTCGGCGTCTCGGTGAACGGCGCGAGCCGATGGCTGAGGCTGGGCGGTTTATCCTTTCAGCCGTCGGAACTGATGATTTTCGCGGTCGTGCTCGAAACCGCGAAAATATTTGAAAAAATTTCGGACGAAAAAAAATGCATGGGCAGAATTCTCGTCATCATGGGCATTTCCGCCGTTCCGCTCATCATACAGCCCGACTTCGGCACGACCGTCATGCTTGCCGTCGTCTGCATGGGCATGTTCGTCGAACGTTTCGGATGGAAATATCCGTCCGCGCTCGGCGCGGCGCTGCTGCCCGCCGGCGCCGCGCTGGTTTATCTGGAGGAGTACAGGATGAAACGATTCCTCGCCCTCATGGATCCCTACGCGGATCCTTTCGGCGCCGGTTATCAGATAATACAAAGCCTGATTGCCTTCGCCAACGGAGAAGTGTGGGGCGCGGGGCTGGGTCACGGCCTTCAGAAGCTTCATTATCTGCCCGCCGGATACACCGATTTTATTTTCGCGATATTGGGGGAGGAATTGGGTTTGTTGGGCACGATGGGTGTCCTCGCGCTCTTCGCGTTTTGGGTTTTCAGATGCCGATGCATGTACAAACGCGCGCGGGGCGGTTTTGAGATCGCGGTCGTCTGGGGCGTTACGCTCACGATGCTGATACCTTTTTTCATAAATATAGGAGGCGTGACCAAACTCATTCCTCTCACGGGGATGCCTTTGCCCTTCATCAGCTACGGGGGCAGCGCCATGTTCATGGCGTGGATGCGGGTCGGAGTTCTTCTCAGGATACACAAGAACTCAGCGGAGACGCCTCCGTGACGCCGGAGGCATTGCGCGGGATAATGCTGGTGGCCGGCGGCACGGGAGGGCATATCTTGCCCGCGATAGCGTTCGGGGATTGGCTCAGGCGCGAAAAACCGCACGTCAGAATAGACTACATGTCTGGCTCGCGTCCGATAGAGCGCGAAATATATGGCGCGTCGAACATAGAACCGCGCGTGATAGGCATAACGGGTTCGCCCACCGGGGTAAAGGGGGTCCGCTCGTTGTCGAGATGGGCGGATTTGATAAAGGGCGTCGTCGAGGCCGGACGCGCGCTGAAAAATTTTTCGCCCGACGCGTGCGTGATGTTCGGGGGATACGCCTCCGTTCCCGCCCTCGCCGCCGGACGCGCCGGGGGAATATATTCGGTATTGCACGAACAGAACGCTCTCGCGGGCCGCGTGACGAAACTCGCCTCGAAACTGGGGGTGAAAATCGCGTCGGGATGGAAAAACTGCGAAGGCCTGAAACGTTCGCGCTATACCCCGGTCGGGGTTCCGATAAGGCGTATGCCGCTCATGCCGAAAGAAACCGCCTGGGACGCGCTCGGATTGCGCCCGCCCGCCGGGAGCGGGCCCGTCGTGTCGGTCATGACGGGTTCGCTCGGCAGCGGCGGCATGGCGAACATACTGACCGAATTGGCCGGGCGGGAATCTTTCTCTTCGTGGTTTTTTCTTTTGCTTGATCCCGAGAGCGCGGCGCCGCGTTCCGCCGGCAATATCGTCCGTTTGCCCCGCGTATGGGACATATCGCCGCTTTATTCCGTGTCCGACATGCTGATAACGAGAGGCGGGGCTTCGACCCTGACGGAAGCGATCGCCGCGCGGAAACCGGCCGTGGTCGTTCCGTGGAGAGGCGCGGCGGACGATCATCAGATGAAAAACGCGCTCGCGGCGTCGGGCGAAATGACGCTCGTATGGGATGAGCGCGGGGATTCCATCGACGAATTGGCCCTGAAACTGAAGCGTCTTCACGGCAAATATACGCGGGAAAACGGCTTCGAATCGAACTTGTTGTATAATTCAGGCGAAGCCGCCGAAACCAATTGCCGCAGGTTGTGGAGTTTCGTGGTCAATTGCCGGAAAGGAGAGGTTGACGTTGAGTGACGGCTTCCTCACGGATATAAAAAACCATAAAAAAATTCATCTCATGGGAATCGGAGGCGCCGGCATGAGCGGCCTCGCCATCCTGCTTCACGAGATGGGACATTCGGTGAGCGGGTGCGACGCCGAGAATTCCTTTTACGTGGAAAAAGTGCGCGGGGAAGGGGTCGAGGTCGCGATGGGCCATCATAAATCGCATCTCGACATGTACGCTCCCGAGCTGATCATACATACCAGCGCGATAGCCCAGGATCATCCCGAGCTGATAGAAGCGCGCAGGCGCGGAATAAAAGTGGCGCGCCGGGCCGAGATACTGAGTATGCTCTTCAACGGCAGAAAAGGCGTTGGCATAGCGGGAACGCACGGAAAAACCACCACATCCTCGATGATATCGATGATGGCCGAATTCGCCGGGCTCGATCCGACCGCGGCAATAGGCGGGGAACTGTCCGACATGGGATGCAACGCGAAGATCGGCGGGGGAGAGTATATGGTGGCGGAACTTGACGAAAGCGACGGGTCGTTTGAGTTGTTCTCCGCGGAAATAGCGGTGATAACGAACATAGACTGGGACCATGTCGATCATTATCCGACGCGCGAATCCGTGGTGAGCGCTTTCGGGAGATTCGTGTCGGGCATGAAACCGGGTTCGTCGCTGATAGCGTGCGGCGAAGACGCCGGAGTGCGAAAAATGCCGCGAAACGGCAACGCCGGCGGCGCGATTTTCTACGGCTGGGGACTCGGATGGGACTGGGGCGCCACCGATGTCGAGCATATAAGCGGCGGCGGCGCGCGATATATTTTAAATCGCGCTGGCCGCCCCGTCGGCGAGGTGAAACTGAAAGTATCCGGGGAACACAACGTGATGAATTCGCTCGCGGCATTCGCGGCCTGCGAGATAATGGGCATACCTTTCGAATCCTCGCGCAAAGCCCTCGGTATTTTCAAGGGGGCGAAACGCAGGCTCCAGCGCGTGGGAGAAGCGTCCGGAGTGCTCATATACGACGATTACGGACACCATCCGAGGGAGATCGCGGTGACGATATCGGCCGTGGCGCGCGCTTTCCGGCGGCCTTTGCACGTGGTCTTCCAGCCGCACCGCTATACGCGCACACAGGCCCTTTACCGCGATTTCGCGGCGGTCTTGGGCGCGGCCGAAAAAATTTATCTTCTTCCTATTTATTCGGCCGACGAAATTCCCATTACGGGCGTGTCGTCGTTTCTGATAACCGATGAACTGCGCGCGGCCGGCAGGGACGACGCCGTCATGTGCGGCGATTTCGAGGAAGCCGCGGAACACGTGTGCGAGGCGGCGCGCCCCGGCGATATGGTGCTGACGGTCGGCGCGGGCAGCATCGAATGTCTCGGCGAACAGATTCTGAAATGCCTTCGGGAGAGGGCGCGCGGAAATGCGGAACCCGCCGGCGCCTGACATTCCGGATTCGCGCGTGATGTATGACGTGCCGCTCGCTCCTCTCGTGACCTGGGGCGTGGGAGGCGTCGCCCGGATAATGTTCGTTCCGCGAACGGAGAATGAGCTTTCGAGCGTCATTTCGTGGGTGCATTCGAACGGGACGGATTTTTTCGTCCTCGGGGGAGGTTCGAACGTCCTGATATCGGACGCCGCGTTTGAGATCCCCGTCATAAATACCGCGCGGATGTCGGCAATCGCGGTTCGCCAATCCGGGGACACGGTGTATATGGATTGTCTCGCGGGGACGCCCATGAAAGAAGCGCTCTCGCTCTCGCTCGAAAACGGCTGGAGCGGCCTCGAACGCGCCGCCGGCATTCCGGGAACCGTGGGCGGCGCCGTAGCCGGCAACGCCGGTTCCAAAACGGGCTTTATCGGCGCGTCGGTCGAGCGCGTCGTCACACTGGAACCTGACGGATCCCGCGCCGAATGGAGCGGCCGCGACATCGAATGGGGCTACCGGAGCTGTCCGTTGTTCGATGGGGGAAAAAGGATCGCGCAAAGCGTCACTTTTCGGACTGAGCGGTCATCCGGGGATAAAGTGGCGCGTCTCGCGGCCGAGACGATGCGGGAAAGGAAATCTCAGCCCGTCTCGGCGAGAACGGCCGGCTGCGTCTTTAAAAACCCCTCCGGGAACAGCGCCGGAAAGCTGTTGGACGAATCGGGCTGCAAGGGGATTTCCATGGGAGGCGCCAGAGTGTCCGAATTCCACGCCAATTTCATAGAAAATCACTCGGGAAGCGCGCGGGATATCCTGTCTCTCGCGCTTTTGTGCAGAAAGAAAGTCCTCGAGAAATTTGGGACGTATCTGGATTTTGAAGTGAAGACGGCGGGAGTCTGGGAGGTTTGTCCCGATGCCGGCGAGTAAAAGAAGAACCCGGAAAAAATATTTGATATTCATCAGCTTCTTTTGCGGCGCGTTGTATTTCGCCTGGGTGAGATACGATTTTTTCAGGCTGAGAGAAGTGGATATAACCCCGGACAACGTGGTGCCCGAGGAAATAATATGGCAGGCTTTTCCGAGGAAAGCCGTGGATTTTTGGCCGTACCTGATCTTCAGGGGAAATATTTTCACGGAACGGGTGACGGATTTTTACCCGGTTTCGATGAAACTCAGTTTCGCCGGATGGGGGAAATATAAACTGACCGTCGAGCCGCTCGACGTATTTCTGTCGGTATTGTGGAACTCGGAATTTTGGCTTTTGTCATTCGACGGCAGAATATGGCGGGCGAATCTTCCGGCCGCCGTCATGGTGAATGGCCTGAAATATCCGGCGCGCCCCGCGCTGATCTGGGATTCACAGCTTCCGACGCCGATAGGCGCGGAACGGCGAAAGGGCGATATCTATACGTCGGGTTTGCCGATGGAGAAAATACGAAAATGGTACGACACCGTCGAGAAAATATACTGGCGCGAAAACATTTACCGAATTCTCGCGGGCAAGCTGGAAGGGCGCCGGATAGTCAGGATATTGCTGGGCGGCGAAGACCGGATATCCGGCGAAATAATGATGAAGGACGACACGTCCGACTGGCTTTCCATAGCGGCGGCGCTCGAAAATATATACCCCCGCGCGTCGGGTGGGTTCCCGGCGGGGCTTGTCGTGGATACGACGTATACGGACGCGAAAATGACCGTTTCCGAAAATGGGCAAATGTGAGAGGAATGACGCGCGAATCTATTTTAGTTACAGGGAGGACACCGCATGTTATCGTTCATGAAAATCTCAGCTTCGTCGGCATATGATAGAGGATCGGAATATCTGGTGGGTTTGGACCTCGGTACCAGCAAAATAACCGTGGTCGTGGCCGAACGCGAGGGATCGTACGGCGAGGCCCAGATAATCGGCATCGGTCAGGCGCCTTCGACGGGCATAAGGAAGGGACAGATAGTAAATATCGATCAGACAGTAAAATCCCTCAGACGCGCCATCGACGACGCCGAAAACATGGTGGGCGAGAATTTGTCGGAGGCCACGGTCGCGTTCAGCGGCGCCAATGTCGAGAGCGTCAGGACGACGGGCATGATATCGCTCGGCAAGGCCCCGCGCTCGGTGATAAAATTCGACATCGAGCGGGTGATAGAAGCCGCGCAGACCGAACTTTCCGTGCCCGGCGGCAAAATGATACTTCACACGATTCCGGTCGAGTATTCTCTCGACGGCACGCGCGGCATCGACGATCCTCTCGGGATGGCGGGGATGAGGCTGAATATAGAACTGATGTCAATCATCGTTCCCGTCGCCGTAGTCCATAACGTCAAAAACTGCGTGACGAGAGCCGGCCTCGAGGTGAGCGGCCTCGTCATCAAACCGCTCGCGTCGGCCCTTGGGACTCTCACTCCCGAGGAGAGCGTCGTCGGCTCCGCGGTTGTGGATTTTGGCGGCGGAACATGCGGTGTCTCCGTTTTTTTCGAGGGCAGGCCGAAACACCTGGGCGTCGTGTCCGTAGGAGGGGAACATATCACCAACGATATGGCGGTAGTGCTGAAAATTCCCACGAACAAGGCGGAGGAGTTAAAAAAAGACCTGGCTCTTTTTTCGGACTCGCCCCCTCCGGAGCAGCCGAACGATCTCGAGTTCGAATATATGGGACGCAATTACACCTGTCCGCTCGACAAACTCACCGATATCGTGCGGTGCAGGGTAGAGGAGTTATTTTCGGTTTATATCAAAGACGAGATCGCGGCGTCGGGGATCGCCTCGCTCCCGGGCGGCCTGATTATCACCGGCGGAGGCTCGAAGAGCGCCGGCATCGACCAGTACCTCTCGAAGACGGTCAATATGCCGGTACGCGTCTCTCCGCCATTGGATTCCGGCCGTATGCCCCCTTCCCGCAACGGCGTCGAATACGCTTGCGCCGCCGGCATAATACGCTACGTGCTGGAAAAGGAGAAAGACCCGCTCAAGTACATAGACTATTCGTTCGAGGCGGAAAACATCGAGATGAGCAATCCGACGATTCCCCCGCTGCCGCGCAGAGGTAAGAGCCCTTTTCAACATGTGGTCAATTTGTTCAAGGAATTGTTTTAGTCGCAAAGACGATTTTGCGGTTCTCAAAAAGAATTGGAGGGAGTAATGATGCCGGAGATATTTCAGCTGGAAAATCAAGGCCGCTCCAGTCCCGGTCGTGAAGTGATAAAGGTGGTCGGAATCGGCGGCGGCGGTTGCAACGCCCTCAATCACATCATACGGGGGCACGTGTGCGGCGTCGAATTCATAGCCGCCAATACGGACAGGGCGCATTTGGATATCGTGGACGCGCCCGTGAAGATAATGCTGGGGAAAGAACTCACCCGCGGGCTTGGCGCGGGCGCCGATCCGAATATAGGCGAAAAAGCCGCCATGGAAGCGAGAGACGACTTGCGCGCCGCGCTGGAGGGAGCCGATATGATTTTTATCGCGGCCGGAATGGGCGGCGGCACCGGCACAGGCGCGTCTCCGGTGATATCGGGCATTGCGCGGGAAACCGGCGCGCTGGTGGTCGCGGTCGTCACGAGGCCCTTTTCGTTCGAGGGCAAACGCCGCACCGCCGTTGCCGAGGAAGGCGTCGCGAAACTCAAGGAACAGGTCGACGCCCTGATAGTGATACCAAACGACAAACTGCTGCTCATCTCCGATAAACAGACGCCCGTGAACAAGGCGTTCGAACTGGCTGACAACGTTTTACATCAGGCCGTTCAGGGCGTCACCGACCTCATATTGAGACCAGGCACCGTCAATGTCGATTTCGCCGACGTCCGCACGATAATGAGCGGCGCGGGGTCGGCAATCATGGGCATCGGCGAGGGATACGGGGAAAACAGGGTTGCGACCGCGGCGCATAACGCGATAAACAGCCCGCTGATGGAGGTCCCGATGATAGGCGCGAAGAGAGTGCTCTTCAACGTTACGGGCAGCTCCAAGCTGGGCATTCACGAGGTGGAGGAAGCCGCCCAAATCATCAACAACGCTTCCGACAAGGACGTGAACCTGATTTGGGGGCAGGTTTTCGATCCGGATATGGAGGATATGGTGAAAATCACCATTATCGCCACGGATTTCGAGGAATACGCGGTTTACGCGGCGCGTACTTTCGGGGGAGGGAGCCTGCCGGTTTCCGGGCGTACATCCGACACGGAGTCCCGGAAACCTCCTTCGATGACCGTCGCCGGAACCGCCGTGGCGCCTCCGGGCGTTCAGAGTCCTGCGCAGACCGGCAATACCAAAAGCGCCAAGCCGCTTAAGGGACGTTCGGATATGGGAGAGACGGCGGTCCTGTTCTCAGGTTTTCCCGACGACGAAAATCTGTTCAACAACCAGGGGATTCCGCAGGATCAAGTGGACATTCCTTCTTATATCAGAAAAAAGAAGCAGTAAGGACGCGGATTGCCGAAGGCTCCCTCCGGCTGGGCCAGTTGGTCGGAAAAAAGACGCGAGGAAATTTTGACCGTAGATTTGCCCGGCGGCGGGGATTTGCTATGCGCTGTATTTTTCCCCGCGGATTACGGGATCGGGATGGCGAACCTCGGCATTCATTATATATACAGAGCTTTAAGGGAACTGGGCGCCTCGGCGGAACGTTTCTTCGCGTCCCCGTCGCCCTTCCGCTCCGTCGAAAGCGACACGATGATCGAGAGGTTTCCCCTGGTTTTGGGAGGCATATCCTACGAGCCCGACGTGATAACGTTCGCCAAATGGCTCGAACTGTCGGGAATCATGGCTTCTAGGGAATACAGGGAATCGTCGCCGCGCCAGCGGCCGCTGATAGGAGCCGGCGGCGCGCTGACTTACATCAATCCGCTGCCGTTGTCGGGAATTTGCGATTTTATAATTCTGGGGGACGGAACCGAAACCGTGAGGCATCTGGTTCGGGTTTTGCGGGGCGGGCGCTCGCGGGACGAAACGCTTTCGACATTGGCGGAACATCCATCGATATTCGTCCCGTCGCTTCACCTGACGGGAGAACATTCGCTCGCCGCCGCGAAGGACGACGTTTCGGGAGATTACGGCCGAAGCACATGGATTGTCAAAAACGGCGTATTCAAGGATACTCTGCTTTTGGAACTGCAGCGGGGATGTCCGAACGGGTGCCGGTTTTGCGCGCTGACGGGCTGTTTTTCGCCCGTAAGAGTCCGCGACGTTGAACTTGTCAAGCGCGATATCGAAAAAACCCTCCGCGCCGCGGAATTTTCGCGCATAGGGCTTGTGACGCCGGAAGCCGGGGATTACAAATATATCGACGAATTGCTTGATTTCGCGGAACATAAAGGAAAGGGCGTCTCGTTCGCCTCGCTTCGCGTGGATAACCTTACCGAACGCATGATGAAAGCGCTCGTTTCGGGAGGAAGCGGGACGGTCACGGTAGCCCCCGAGACGGGCGATGACCGGTTGCGGAATATATGCGGAAAACGTTTCGGCAACGGGGACGTGATCGAAAAACTGGAAATGGCGGCCCGCATAGGCGCGCGGTCGGCGAAACTGTATTTCATGATTGGGCTCCCGGGAGAAACGCGCGAACAGGTGATGTCCATTTCCGCGTTGTGCGGGGATATAAGGCTGAAAACGGGTCTCGCCGTTACGGCGTCAATATCGCCTTTCGTTCCGAAACCCGGAACGCCTTGGGCCGGGGAAGCGTTTGCGGGGGAGAAAAAACTCAAGGTTTTATTTTCGCTGTTATCGCGCTCCCTGCGCGGCGTGAGCGGAGTGAAGCCGCGCGCGGCCGGAATAAGGGAGGCCTGCGTCGAATACGCGGTTTCCCGGGCAGGGACGGAGGCGTCGAGGTTTATCGCCCGAAACGTTTTGTCGGGCATATCATACAAAAAACTTCTGCAACTGTCCGACAGAAAAGAGACTGAAGCGGAATTGAGCGGACTGGGGCTCGCGTTTCCGCGTTTTATGAAGGGAGGCGCCTGAAAAATGGCCGCGACAACGAGGAGATCGAGAATTACAAAAAGAAAAAGATCGGGGATGACGTTTGGGTATTTTGCCCTTCCGTTTGCCGCCGTGGTGGCGTTGGGACTTCTTTTCGCTGGGATAAAAGTATTTTTCCTCACCCCGCCGGACCGAGGCGCGCCGGAAATCGCGCGTATCGAAAGGCCCGTGTTTTCGGAACAGCCGCCGGCCGCGGCCGATGAACCGGACTTAACGCTCGCCGGAAGGGACTCGGAAACAATCGCGCCCGAAAAATCGGCGGCGGCGGATACCCCCATGGTGCTGGCCGCTCCCATCGCTCAACCGGGGAAACCGGCCCGCGCGCCGTCGGTGAGTTCCGTGCGGGCGGCGGACGCCAAAAATACCCAGAAACGCGTCTCGCCCGAGAAAACCTCGCGTCCCACCCCCGCCGCGGCGTCCGCCGCCAAATCGAAATGGGGCGTTCAGGTAGGCGCTTTCGTCAGCGAAGACAGCGCTTCAACGCTCGTCTCCGAGATCAAGAAACAGGGGTACTCCGTTTCCGTCAGCAAGACGGATTCGTCCGGCAAGACTTTCCACAGGGTAAGGGTGGACGCCGGCAATTCGAAGGAAGACGCCGACAGGCTCGCCGCTGAATTGCGCCAAAAGGGCTATCCTGTCTCCGTCATTCCCATGCCGTAAACCTTGGGGCTCCCCGTAGGCCCGATGCGATTACGGGGAGCCCGAGATTTTGATCCCAATGGTCATAACGGACAGCCGCGGGCGCGTCATAAAATACGCCAGGATATCGGTCACCGACAGGTGCAATTACCGTTGTGTCTACTGTATGCCGGAAGAAGGCGTGAAATCCCGCGCGCGCTTCGAAACGATGCGCTACGGGGATATTATATGGCTGTCCCGTATACTGGTCTCGCTGGGGATAAGGCATATTCGCTTCACGGGCGGCGAACCGCTCGTTCGCGAGGGAATGGCCGATTTTCTCGTGTCGTTCAGGGAAGAATTCCCCGCGCTGGATATTTCCATGACGACGAACGCGTCTTTGCTCTCCGGTTTTGCCGGGACCATCGCGAAAGCGCGCCTGTCCGGGATGAACGTCAGCCTCGATACGCTCGACGGCGATAAATTCGCCGCGATGACGAGACTTGGGGATATATCCGACGTCATGTCCGGCATCGCGTCCGCGGTGGGGCGCGGCATACCGAACATAAAAACCAATACGGTCGTGATGCGCGGTTTCAACGAACACGAATTGCCCGATATCGTCAAATTTTCCCAAAAACTTGGTTTGATCCCGAGAATGATCGAATTTATGCCCTTGTCCGGAAATTTATGGAGACGGGAAAATTTCGTGCCCTCACGCGAGATTTTTGAACTCCTGAAACCGGCGGGCGACTGGAAACCCGAGGCGCGCGGACGGAGGGAAACGGCGCGCGGGCCCGCCAAATATTACACGGATGCCCGCACCGGCCTCAAAGTGGGTATAATAGACGCGATATCCGGCCGTTTCTGCCCGGAATGCGACAGGCTCAGGATAACGGCCGCCGGGAATATGAGAGCGTGTCTTTTCAAGGGCGAGGAGACGTCTCTTTTGGACTTGATAAGAGGCATGGACGAAGCGGCCGCTCGCGGGGCCATACTGACCGGAATCGGACTGAAACCCGAAAAGCGGGAAGACTCGGCCGATGGGTTATGTCATATGTCGGACATCGGAGGGTAGGGTATAATATGAATGAATTTTCTCGTTTCGACGAATCGGGCAGGCCGAGGATGGTCGACGTCGGGGGAAAAAATATTACGCGTCGGCGGGCGGCTGCCGAGTGCATTCTCGAACTGCCCGACAAAATATACGAGGCGCTGCTCGAAGGAAGCGTATCATCAAAGGGAGACCCGTTCAGAACCGCGGAACTCGGCGGCATAATGGCCGCGAAAAAAACGCCCGACATCATTCCGCTCTGTCACAACGTCAGGCTCGACGCGGTTTCGGTGAGGTGCGGCTTTTCCGGAGAGAATCGCGCCGTCAGGATAGAATGCGAGGTGTCGGCGTCCGGCGTCACCGGGGTGGAAATGGAGGCCCTGGTCGGCGCGACGACGGCGGCTCTCGTGTTTTACGATATGTGCAAGGCTTTGGATAAGGGCATGATGATAAAAGAGGCGAGGCTCGTCGAAAAATCCGGGGGCTGCGGCGGGCATTGGACAAACGGTTGAATTTTGGAGGGAACATGTATATGGGACGCCCTATGCGGATTTTGGGACTTTATGACTCGAAACGCGGCGAGTTTCGCAACCTCGTTTACACGCATCGCGATTCAAAAGGCGCGTCGTACGTCAACGGAGAGCCGGTAAATATCAGGCTCCTCCGCGCGGGGGAACCCGCGCCGGACGCGCCGGGAAATTCGGATTTCCGTGTCGTCGTCCCTCCGGACATAAAATACGAGACGGGCGATTTTTTGTCGGTCAACGCCGGAGAGACGACGCTCAGGATCGGGCCCGGAGACGCGATATCGGTCGTAAGTTCGGGTTTTACGGGCGCGTCGGCGCGGGCGGACGTTCTGCGCCCGATAAGAACCGGAGTGCTGACGGTCAGCGACAGGGGTTACGCCGGGGAAAGAACGGACACGGCCGGACAGGCGCTTGAAGACCTCGCGGCGCCTGTGGGCGCGGTCGTGGAACGCAGGGATATCGTCCCCGACGAAAGGGATGTCATATCGCGCGTACTCGCCGAATGGGCCGATACGGACGCTCTGGAACTCATTCTGACGACGGGGGGCACCGGTTTGTCGGAGCGCGACGTGACGCCGGAGGCTTTGACGGATATAGGCGACAGGGTGGCGCCGGGATTCGGGGAGACGATGCGCGCGAGATCGATGTATTATACGCCTCGGGGTTGTCTTGGCAGGGGAATGGCCGTGACTAGAGGAAAAACCCTCATCATCGCTTTTCCGGGAAGCGAGCGGGCGGTGAGGCGGTGTTTCGAGGCGATAGCGCCGGCGCTGCGTCACGGGGTGGAAATATTGACCGGGCGCGACGCCGACTGCGGGGAGCGTTGACAATGAGTGTCGCGGCGAAATGCGTGATTATTTCGGGACTTTCCGGGGCCGGAAAGAGCACTGCGCTGAGGATACTGGAGGACAGGGGGTTTTACGCGGTCGACAATCTGCCTCCGGTCATGCTGCCGTCGCTCGTCGAAATCCTTTCCGCCGACAACGCGGCCGAGACGTGGGGCGTGGCCGCTGTGATCGGAGCGAGGGGGAATAAATTCCCGGACGAACTCGAAAAGTCCGTCGAAAAAATTGAAAGCGTCGGCGTCAAGACCGAATTGGTCTTTCTCGAAGCGAGCGACGATGTTTTGATCAGGAGATACGAGGAGACCAGAAGGCGTCACCCTCTGGGGGAAGGCGTCACCATCATCGAGGGCATAACGCGCGAGCGCGCCGAATTGTCCGCGCTGAAACACAAAGCGTCGATGGTGATAGACACCTCGGATTTCAACGCGTCGGATTTTCGTTCCTCGCTGACGGCGCAATTGGGCATGAACGAATATCCCTTCACGGTGATAGTGAGTTCCTTCGGTTTCAAAAACGGCATCCCGAGGGACTGCGACTATATGTTCGACACGAGATTCCTGCCGAATCCGAACTATGTTCCAGAACTGAAACCGCTTTCGGGGCGCGATACCGAAGTGCGGAAATATCTCGACGGGATACCCGAAAAACACGCCTTCATGAAGCGCCTCGCGTCTTTTATGGAATTCATTCTGAAACATTACGAGAACACAGGCAAGAAACAGCTCCACGTGGCCGTCGGCTGTACCGGGGGAAGACACCGGTCGGTGGCCGTCGCCGAGCAACTCTCCGGGATGATATCCGGCACTGGGCTCAGGACGGCGATCAACCACAGGGATATAGACATGGAGGAGCGATAGGTAATGCAGAACGCCGCGGTTCTCGTCGCGGCCGGTTTCTTTCTGGGCTGCGTCGTCACGGTTCTTTTGCCGCTTCGGTCGCGCCGCCGTCCCGGTATGCCGGGTAAAAGTTCCCGCCGCAGACCGGAGGTCATGGAAAGCGCGATCGAGCACAGATTGCTGCGGGGACCCAATTTCGTCTGCGTCGGCGGAGGCACCGGCCTGTCCACGCTGCTCACAGGACTCAAGAGTTTCACGAGAAATATCACGGCCGTCGTGACCGTGACCGACGAGGGCGGCAGCTCCGGGCGCCTGCGGCAGGAATGGGGGGTGCTGCCGCCGGGCGACATCCGCAACTGTCTCGTCGCGCTCGCCGAGGACGACAGCTCGCTCAACAGAATACTGAATTTCAGGTTCGACAGGGGCGAACTCGACGGGCACAGCCTGGGAAACCTCATCCTGCTCGCGGCCTGCGAACTCACCGGCGATTTCAACAGCGCGGTCGAGGAAATGAACCGGCTGCTCGCGATAAGGGGACGCGTCCTTCCGGTGACCACCGAGACGGTCGTCCTTCACGGCGAGGCGGAAAACGGGGAACCGGTAAAGGGGGAACTCGAAATTTCCGAGTACGGCGCGCGGATGAAGAGGATGTGGCTGGAGCCGTCGTCGGCGAGACCGCTTCCCGGAGTGATCGACGCCATCTCTGGCGCGGACGCTATAGTCCTCGGACCGGGCAGCCTTTTTACGAGCATCCTGCCGAACCTGCTGCTCGAGGAAGTGACCAAAACCATTCGCAACGCTGGCCTGCCTAAAATATACGTCGCCAACCTCATGACCCAGAAAAACGAGACGGAGCGGATGAACATAACGGCCCATCTCGATTGGATAGCGAGCGTACTCGGCGAGATGCCGGATTATATCGTGGTGAACCATACCCCGATCCCCGACGACTATCTCGAAAGATACCGCGAAAAAGGCGCCGAGCCGCTGTATCTTTCGAGGGAAGAGGAGCTGTATCTGGAACGAAACGGATGTGAGGTCGTCTCGGCCGATCTGGTGAACATAAAGGATGGCAAATATCTGCGGCATCACTCGAAAAATCTCGCCGAAATACTGATGCGCATCGCGAGGGATTATCGTGAAGACATTCCGCGGGGATAGGGCGGCGTGAGCGTGAAAAATTATCTTGCCGAGGCCTGGGACGAATTTCTCAATTTGCCCGTTCGCGACGCGCCCTCGGAACTCGCTGGCTTTTTGTCGGTTCTTCCGGCGAAAGGTGACGGGGATTGCGTCGGCGTGGATACGCGAAAACTCGTCACAGCGCGGAGAATGATGAAACTCGTCGGGGATTTGAGCGCTGAGGCGAGGCGTGAAATTTTCCCCCGTTGCGGAAATTTTCTGGAACTGGATAAAAATCGCGGCAGGGCAATGCTTCGAATTCAAAGCGGGGCGTATTCGGAGATAAACCGCCGCGCGTCCCGCAAATGGGCCTGGTTCAGGGGAGTGTGGGGAGGGTGCGGGTCGCTGTATCTCCCCCGCGTGGGATATTACATGTCGCTTCGGCTTCCCGGCGGCGTCGGCCTCGAAAAAAGACTGTCGGCGATACTTCGTTCGTCGGGCGTGAGCGCCGGCGCGAGGCCCCAAAGGGGCAGGACGGAATATACGGTAAAGGGCCTGGAGGATATAGTGACAGTCCTTGTCGGCATGGGACTCGTCCGAACTTCTCTCATGTTCGAGGAAACGGCGGTGTTTAGATCGGCCCGGGGCGCGGCCAACAAGATGACTAACTGCGACAGGGCGAACATAGGAAAGACGGTCGAGGCGGCCGGGCTTCAAATGCGCATGGTCGAAACGCTCGACGAGCGTGGGCTGTGGAACGAAATATCCCCGCGATTGGCCGAAGTGGCGAGGGCGCGGCGCGAACACCCGAGCGCGTCACTGGGGGAACTCGGACAAATTTTATCGAAACAGGTCAGCAAGAGCACGGTCGAATACAGGTGGAAAAAACTGGAGGCGTTTTTGGCGGAAGTGAATATTTTGAAAACGAAGAGGGGATGATCGATTTGTACCTTGGGAAAGCGGACGTCAATAATTACGGCAAGGGAGCCGAGCGCGAATTTCTCGTCTCGAACGGCGCGGGGAATTACGGGTCTTCAACGGTTACAGGCGCGAACACGAGGAGCGGGCACGGACTTTTGGTCGTCCGCTCGAAAGACGGCGAAACCCATACGGTGCTCGTCAGCAAACTCGAGGAAACGCTTCACGCAGGCAATAAGAAATACCAACTGTCGACTAACCGTTACAAGGATCTGATATATCCCGACGGATTCAGATACTTGCAGGAATATCAGGGGAATCCCTGTCCCGATTTTTTATTCGTCATCCACAGCGTTTTTCTTCGGAAATCCATTTTCATGCCTTTCAACGGAACCTGTACCGCGGTAAGGTACGAACTGCTCGCTTCCCCCGGGCCCGTGACGCTGGAAATTCGCCCGCTTTTCGCCCACAGGGGCAACGGCGTCACCTGTCCGGATCACGCGGGCGCCGGGTTCAAGGCCGTAAATTCGGGAAACATGATAAACGTGTCGGGGCGCGGCGTGGCGAGCCACGTCTCCTTTGCCGGCAAACCGAATCAGGGCGTTTGGCGCGAAAAGCCGATGTGGTTCGAGAACCTCGTCTACGAAAAAAACGCGGAGACCGGGATCCCCTCCGTCGATTCGCTCTGGTCGCCCGGTTACGCGACGGCGGAGATGGAACCGGGCGACGTTTTCTGGGAGGTGATGTCGGAGGAGCCGATATCCTATAACCCCGCGGAACTCGACGTCATGCTGAGAGATACGGTGGAACGCCAGGAACGTTTCGTAAACGGACTGCCGATAAACGCAAAACACAGCCTCGCCGGCGACCTTGCGCGCAGTTCGTGTCACCTCGTGTCCGAAAACGTCGATTCGTATCCGGCCGTCATCTCGGGTTTCCCGTCGGCGCGATTGCGCGCCCGCGACACGTTCATCGCCCTTCCGGGTTTGACTCTGGCGACGGGGCGTATCGGGGCCGCCCGCGGAATCCTCTCGGCGTGGCTCGAGCGTTCACGCTCCGCCGGCGGAGTCATGCCCTCATATATCCTCGGCGGCGAAGCCGTGACGGGAGACATCGACTCCGGCCTCTGGTATCTGTACGCCCTCCAGAAATACACCGCGCGCGCCGGGTTCGATTTCGCGCGCGAAAATTACGCGGAACTTGCCGGCATCCTCGGCAAATACGAACAAGGACTGCCGGAACTCGGAGCCGTGATGGACGGCGGCACGAAACTGATAAAATATTTCAACACGGAGAAAACGAACAATTGGATGTCCGGCGACGCGGGCGGCGAGCCGCTTGTGGAACGCAAGGGTTATCTCGTGGAAGTGAACGCCCTCTGGTACGACGTGTTGCGTTTCATGGAAGAGACCGCCCGCGCGATCGAAGACGGCAAAAAAGCCGAAAAATATTCGGCGCTGGCCCGGGAAGTGAAAAAATCGTTCGCCGATATATTCTGGAACCGTTCGGCCGATTACCTCTACGATTGGGTCGATCCCGCGGACGGGCGGCGCGACGAGCTGATCCGGCCGAACGCGATATTCTCGGTGTCCCTGCCTTACGCGGTGTTGCCGGACGAAATGGGGCGTTCCGTGTTCGCGACATGTTGGAACCAGCTTTACACGACATATGGACTCCGCACTCTCGACCCGCACAACGAGAAGTTCAAGGGCCGCGCCGAGGGACGCCCCGACCAGAAAAAGAAGGCGCGTCTGCGCGGCATGGCATGGCCCTGGCTGCTCGGGCAGTTCATCACGGCATATATGCGTTTCAACCCGGGCGGCGCCGACATGGGCTGGCGGTTTGTCCGTCCTTTCACCTCGCATCTGCGCAGGGGGTGCCTGGGAGGGGTCGCCGAGTATTTCGACGGCGTGATGCCGTACATGCCGAACGGCGACGTATTGAGCGCCGTCTCGACAGGCGAATTGCTCAGAGTTATGCATGAAGATCTGACGTGAGACTTGAGCCGCGGGCTCCCCCGTAGGAGCATCGGGCCTATGGGGCCTCGCGCCCGCCGGGGAGCAAGCTCCCCGGACCCTCTTCATAATTCTTTGTTTTTATAACTATTCAGTCATGTGTTCTCATTCTGAAACTTTCTATGACACCTGTTGTATCAGCAGGTGTCTTGTAAAATTCGCGGTCAAACAGCGTGACGCGTTGAAACGCAAGGGCTGAGAGATTATAGCGGTTTCATATAATCTATACTATAATAGCATTCTGTAGGTAGCTGAAAATAGGCTATTTACGGAGCGATATATAGTATACGTTATACTAAACCGCTATAGTCAGTTATAAAAAAATTTTCGCGAAAAAAGCGGGTCTGAATCGGAATTTTTACCCATTACCGATACACATTCATCAATCATCCATGGAAACATAATGTCGTCTCCATGAAAGATATGAAGATACTCCGTGTCGCACAAATCCATAGCCTTGTTAGTGTTGCCCCAAACGCCAAGATTTTTCTCGTTGCGCGCGTAATGCAACCTGGAGTCGTGAAACGCGTCTACCTCTTTTTTCAGGTCATGCGGAGAACAGTCGTCATAGACCACTACTTTTATATCGGTATATGTTTGAGCCAAGGCGCTGGCGATA
>JAIRKI010000021.1 GCA_031260185.1 Synergistaceae bacterium
TGACGCTGTACGTAAAGGAACCAGAGAAGGGTGACGACGAGGCGCCGGATATCAAAAATTATTTATCGCGCTGGACTTTGCGCGAAATAATCAAAAAATATTCCGACTTCGTCTCTTACCCGATATACCTCGATGACGCGAGCGAGAAAAAAACGGAGGACAAAGAGGAAAAACCGGAGCCGGTGAACTCCATGAAAGCTCTCTGGATACGCCCCGAATCGTCGGTCACCGAAGAGGAGTACAACGAGTTCTACAAGCACGTCTCCCATGACTGGGAAAACCCAATGGAGCGCATAGTCTACAAGGCCGAGGGCACTAACGAATTTTACGCGCTGCTCTTCATCCCGTCGCGCCCGCCATTCGACCTTTTCTACCGCGACGGCAAACACGGGATAGAACTCTACATCCGCAGGGTATTCATCATGAACGACTGCCGCGACCTGATGCCGGAGTACCTGCGTTTCGTCCGCGGCGTGGTGGATTCCGAAGACCTGCCGCTCAACGTATCGCGCGAGATATTGCAGCGGAACCGGCTAACCTCGCTGATAAAGCGCGGGCTGGTCAGAAAAGTCTTGGACGCGCTCAAAAAGATGAAATCCGACAAGCCCGGGGAATACAAAAAATTCTGGGGCATGTTCGGCGAAGTCCTCAAAGAGGGCATGGTGTCCGACGCCAAAAACCGCGAGGCGTTGATGAAACTCGCCCTGTTCAACTCATCCAAATCCGGTCAGACGTCGCTCGACGACTACGTTGCCAACATGATGGAAGGACAGAACAGCATTTACTACATCGCGGGCGGCAAATCGGACGCGCTCTTATCCTCGCCCAAACTGGAGGTGTTCAAAGACCGCGGCATCGACGTGCTGCTGATGTCCGACCCTGTAGACGAACTGTGGATACCGGCCGTTCACGAGTTCGAGTCGCGCCGTTTCGCGAACGCGGCGGCGGCTGACACCGAAATAGAGGGCGGCGAGGCCGAAAACAAACCGGAGGAAACGCCCGGCGACAGCTTCATCTCGGGCGTAAAGGACGCCCTGAAAGAACTGGGGCGGTTCGCCTCCGTTGAGGACGTGCGCTATTCGTCACGTCTGGTCGATTCCCCGGCCACTTTCGCGCAAAAAGGCGAGCCGATATCGCCTCAGATGAGAAACTTCTTCATATCGATGGGACAGGAAGCGCCGCCCGAGCGCAAAATCCTCGAGATAAACGCGTCGCACCCGCTTGTGCGCAAAATGACAAATCAGGAAGAGTATGACATGAAAGACCGGGCCGTCCTGCTCGCCGGCCTCGCGTCGATATCCGACGGGGAGCCCCTGGCCGACGCGCCCGCTTTCATCGGGACGCTTGCGAAACTGCTCGGCGAATGAGCGAGCGACGCCGTCACGACCGAAAATGACATTATGCCGGTCGGAACCGCGCGGGCGACCGGTACCGTCCTCGTTGGGATATTTATCTCAGCCGGATCGCCGGTCGTCCCGTTCGTCGATAGCCCTGTTCGAAAGTTTGTCGGCCAGGCGGTTTTCTTCCCTGGAGACCCAAACCAAGCGCGCTTTCATACCGTCCATGAGACCCCGGGCCTCTTTCGCTAATACCATCAGATGAGGTTTGTTTATCTTCCACTTGCGGTTGACCTGGCTCACGACCAATTTGCTGTCGCCGCGTATCTCGATTTCGTCCGCCCCTCTCGAACGCGCTTCCGTCAGAAGTATGATCAACGCGGCGTATTCGGCCTCGTTATTTGTCTTTACGCCCAGATATTTCGCGCATTCCCAGACCACATCCCCACCGTCGAGGATGCAGCAGCCGGCTCCCGCCATCCCCGGATTGCCTCTCGAAGCTCCGTCGAAAAAACCCGTCAAACGCTTCACCTCATTAATGTTCGCGTAAAAGCCGCGGCGCCTGAATTACGGAGCTTTTTCCGGAACTGTTCAAGCCGGCCGACACATTAGACGACGGATACCCGAGAAATACCGCGTCGTTCTTCGTCCTCGGCGGCGAAAAATTCCCACTCGTCATAAATTGCCCGAAGTTCCGCGTCCAAACAGGCGAGAGCTTTCTCCTTGATGTTTTCCGGCACTCCGTAGTACGCCTCGGCGATCGCGCCGGTTATCGCTCCTATAGTGTCGCTGTCGCCGCCGAGGGATATGGCGACGCGTATGGCGTCCTCGAACGAAACGGATTCAAGGAAGCACTCTATCGCCTGCGGCACGGTCTCCTGACAGATCTCGTTGAATCGGTAAATGGGACGAATACTGTCAATAGTGAAGTCGAGCGCGTAGTATTCGCTCGCGATTCGTTCGCGGATTTCGCGCTTCGGCGCTCTCAAGCGAGCCATATAGATGGCTGTGACTGTCGCTTTCGCTCCCTTGATACCCTCATCGTGGTTGTGAGTTACGGCGGTTACGGTTTCCGCGAGCTGTTCCGCCTCCCGTTCCGATTTGGCGGCGAATCCCGCCGGACTTACCCGCATTGCCGCGCCGTTGCCGAAACTGTTGTATGGTTTCGGGTCGTCGCTGAAAATCCACCCATAGAACATACCGCCGTAGCTGCAGTTCGGATACTTTCGCCCGATTTCCCGCATGTACTTGACGGTCAGTTTGGATAGTCCGGCGTAAAAATCGTTATCGCGGTCATTCGGGGTTTTTGTCTTTGACGCTTCCATTATGGCCTTCGCGACGGCAAGGGTCATTACGCTGTCGTCCGTGGCGAAGCAGTCCTCGCTGAACAGTTCAAAATCCTTGCTTCTGTGATTGTTGAACTCAAAACGCGACCCAACAATGTCACCGACAATCGCCCCGAGCATCATATCGCCTCCTTACAGCGAATCCACAAAAGATCTCGCGTCCGCGCCGCCTTCCGGACAAACGGACGTTGGATTTCCGGGACGGCGATCCCGCCATTCCCGATGCTTCCGAGAATCCCATCGACATAGTATTGCGTGACGCTGTAGTTGTCAAGTATTGTTGTCATTTAGCGTGGCCGGACTATGATAATGTCACCCCTTAACGGGACAGTGAAAATGTCACCCCCCCCCTTCTCCAAAAAGAGAAGAAGGAAGACGCGGATAGGGCGGCGCGGAAAATTTCTCGGTAATTGAGATAATGGGGAGATGAAGAACAGTGGCGATATCAAATTGAGCATAAAA
>JAIRKI010000043.1 GCA_031260185.1 Synergistaceae bacterium
AAGAACAAAACATCCGGCGTTGAGTTTTGCGAAACGCAGGATGTTTTCCGGGACTAAGGCGGACATTTTCACTGACGAATTAAACGCCCTTTTGCGGACATTTTCTCAGACGATTGACAGTTACGATAAAAGCAGTTGACGTTACGCACGATACCGTGTATAATAATTTGTGTCAAATACAGGAGGTTTATTATGTTAATTTCTCTTTCGGAGTATGCCAAAATACATAACAAGAGCGCAGATACTCTTCGTCGCATGGCTGAGAGAGGTTCATTAAAAACGGCTCAAAAAATAGGACGTAACTGGGTAGTCGATAGCTAAGAAGATTATCCAGTGAAAAAGCGTGAAACTACAAAGCCCATTACTGTTGTCTCCTTATTTTCAGGATGTGGTGGAATGGATTTGGGCTTTGTTGGGGATTTTGAATTTTTAGGGCAACGTTATAATAGAGCAGGGTTTAACATTATATGGGCTAATGAAATAAGTCCGGCCGCATGTAAAACCTATAAAGCCAACTTAGGTAATCATATAATTGAGGGAGATATTAACGAAACGATTGACAGGCTGCCTGAATATGCCGACATCGTAATTGGTGGATTTCCGTGTCAAGATATATCAGTCAACGGTAAAATGCTTGGTATTAAAGGAAAAAGAAGCAGTTTGTATACCGCTATCGTAGAGGCCGTGGAAAAAATCCATCCCAAGGTCTTTGTGGCTGAAAATGTAGGTGGATTGCTCCTTAAAAAAAATGAATATTCTTTGAAACGGATTCTAAAAGATTTCAACTCGCTTGGATATAACATTAGCTATCAGTTGTACCGTGCTGCGGATTATGGCGTTCCGCAGACGCGAGAGCGCGTATTTATAGTTGGTACGCAAAAAGGGATGCCGGAATTTTCACCTCCGCAACCTATTCTTGATAAACCCATTACTGCAAAAGACGCATTAAAAGACCTTGAAACGCGTGATATGGATGAGGCATTTTCACATATTTGGAGTTTGGCGAATGTTAGTGGCGAACAGGGGAATCGTCGTTTAATCGCAGATAGACCGGGTTATACCATTCGCGCGGAGTGCCACGGGAACATACAATTTCATTATTCGTTGCCAAGAAGAATATCAATGCGGGAGGCCGCGCGTATTCAATCATTTCCAGATTCATTCATGTTTCCCTGCAAGTTAAGAGAGACGGAAAGGCAGATCGGGAATGCGGTGCCCCCTGTATTGGCTTGGCATGTTGCGAACGCGGTAAAGTCTGTGATTGAAGGAAGGACGTTATGACAAAAGCAGAATTTGAAACTATTTTGGACAAGTGTTGCGCTACGTTGACGGATGAAGCCCGAGCCACGGGCTTCAAAACGTCGCTACAATTTGAGAATCGTGTACGCGAAGTGTTCCTAACTATCGAGGATAGATCTTTTGAAATAGATTTTGCTCCTCATCCGCAAGCCTTTCCTAATATAGCCATGGGAGAGTTTGGTGTTGAGGTAAAATTTACGCTTAACGATACTTGGCGCAGTGTAGCCAACAGTGTTCTTGAAACCCAACGAATTGATACTGTAAAGCAAATATATATCGTTTTCGGAAAAATGGGTGGTCTACCTGAGGTCAGGTGGGGAGAATATGAACATAGTGTTATTCATGTTCGAACATCGCATGTGCCACGATTCGAAGTTGAGTTGTCCATTGGCAAAGCGACAGTTAACCAATCCCTTTTTGAGGAAGTGGGCATTAGATACGATGATTTCCGCAAATTGCAGATGCAAGAAAAAATGAAGTATATTCGGGCATATGCCAAAAAAATACACCCTGATGGTCGTTTGTGGCGGATTGAAGATAGTGAAACAGATGAGCATACAACCCCTATTCAAGCAAGGTTATATACCAACCTAACGACTGAAGAGAAAACTCGCCTCCGCGCAGAAGCGGCGCTTTTATGCCCGAGCATAGTTAAATCTGGACGTTCTCGCAACAAATATGATGACATGGTGCTATATTTACTCACATATCATGGTGTACTTTGCCATCAAGCAAGAGATTTATTCTCTGCTGGAAGCGTAGCAAATCCATCCAATGATGATGAAGGCGGCATTTATATTGAACGAGCGCTGAAACTGATAGAGAGTGAGATGCGTGATGCCGCGATGAGAATGGATGATGCTTTATTTATCGAGTATTGGGGAGAAAGTGTGCTTCCTGAAAACCGAATTGAGCGGTGGCTTGAAAAAGCAGATGGGCTTGCCCGTGATTGGATACCATCGAACAGTTTATTTAATGAATAGGTATGCCAAGTTGAGGATGATGTCAAATGCCACGTGATCCTTCTATAACACATAAAATTATGTCCGCTATTAAGTCAAAAGACACAAGGCCTGAATTGCTGTTGCGTAAAACATTGTGGCATAGGGGTCTGAGATATAAAGTCAATTATAAATCTTTGCCGGGTAAACCAGACATCGTATTTACAAAAGCAAAATTAGCCGTGTTCTGCGATGGGGATTATTGGCATGGCCATAATTGGGCTTTGCGGGGTATGTCATCTTTAGAGGATGAACTAAAAGGCTATTCCGACTACTGGAAAGATAAAATACTTGGAAATATTAGCAGAGACCAAACCAACACAATTTTGCTCGAATCTGAAGGTTGGTTTGTAATTAGAGTTTGGGAAAGTGATATTAAATCTGATGTTGGTAAATGCGCGGACATTATTGAGGCGGCATACCGAAGTAAGCGAGGGTAATATATGAGTGCGGATCAGGCCAGAAGAAACCTAAACCAGCTTGATAAAGAACTTGCGGATTTGGAAAAGAAGTTAGCTGATGAAGTAAAGAAGGAAGCTGATAAAACCAAAAGAATCAATGATGCCCAACGTAGCATCACTAAAAATATATCCGCAACCACATTGCAATCGAAAATGAGGCAGATTCAAGGATATCAAAATGATTTGGTGAGAATTACAAACAATAAAGCTGATATAAATAAAAAGATTGCCGATAAGCGGAAAAAGCGTGGCGAATCAGCTCAGAAACTCCAGAAAGAAGAAGCCGCCGAGGCCAAAAAGTTTGAGGCATCACAAAATAAATTTATGCAAATTATGAGCACCGTATTGCGGATTTATCCTCTCAGTTAACCCGGCGAGTTACGTCACAAAGCCTACCCACTCACTTTTATTCTGAGACCGGCGGTGAGGAGTATGATGTGTTCATATCTCATGCTTCTGAGGATAAGGAAAGTTTTACGGACGAGCTATGTTGCGAATTGCAAAAGACTGGCGTTAAAGTTTGGTATGATGTTCTGAGTATGTCATGGGGAGATAGTTTGAGATCGAAAATTGATAATGGTCTGAAAAGATCAAAATTTGGAATTGTAGTGCTATCTAAAGACTATATACAAAAAGGCTGGACGCAATATGAACTTGATGGACTTTTCCAGCGCGAAATGACTGGTGGCAAGATAATTCTACCAATATGGCATGATATATCAAAAAAGGAAGTACAAGACTTTAGCCCTACACTGGCTGGAAGATTGGCATTGAGTACATCAATGATGACCCCAAAAGAAATAGCAGACGAGTTGAGAAAAATATTAGGTTTTGCAGAAACATTTAGGGCGTGTTGACGCTACGCAAGAGTATAAACGCCGGCCCCCAATGTATATAAGCCATGAACATCACATCGAGCTTGTCGTGCCGAGTAAATATTTTGCGGTATTCTTTCATTCGGCGGAATATAGTAGAGCGAATATTCCGCCGAATGAAAGAATACCGCAAAATATTTACTCGGTACGACAAGCTCGATGTGATGTTCATGGCTTATATACATTGGGGGCCGGCGTTTATACTCTTGCGTAGCGTCAACACGCCCTAGTAGCTTGTGTCATCTAAAACTACACAAATAATCCAAGGGGCGACGCGTCTGTAAAATTTCTTCAGGAGTGGTTCGACTGCTTCTGAATATGATGGAGTTTAATTTCGCGAGGGGGTATTTGTGAATGAAATATTCAAGACTGTGGGCCGCCATGGCGGCGCTGTTGTTGGTTTCCTGCGCGCGGGGTCCGGCCGCGGAGGCCGTAATCGCGGCGCCTGTGGTTCACGAGCATACGCAGCGGGAGGGAAATGTCGTGCGGTATCGGTTGCACGGCGACGAATTTCTCAATCACATGAGGGACGTCGGCGGCAATCTGGTCGCCTTCGGCGTCGACGGCGATCTGTACCTGGCGGACTGGATAAGCGAGCGGGAGTTCAACAACGCGTCAGGCGTCGGCGAGGGCGGAGCTTCGGGCGCGCCGGCGAGTTCCGCCGTTCACGCGCGTTTCACGGTCCCGACCGGCCGAAAACCGGCGGCGAGCGCCGTTGGGGCTCAAAACGCGCCATCCTCGGAACATACGGCAAATTCCGCCGATACGGGGATTCCGAAATACCTGTTGGATTACGCCCGGCAGAAAAGAGCCGAGCGCGACAGGGCGAGGAGGGAACAGTCGGGCAATGCCGCCCGAAACTCGACGAGTTCAGCGCTTCACGCCGATCCGGGCAATGACACCAAAGTGCGCAACGTTCTGATTATATATGCCAACTTTACAGATCAAGAGGGTTTAACTCGTTTTCAAAATTACATTCCCACCGAACAGGATATATATAATATGATCTTTGACAAAAGCGCGTTTGGCTCCGTAGCGCATTATTACAAGACGGTAACGGGAGGAATGGCGGAGATTGTGTCCGCGAAAGAAAGTTATGGCGCGGCTGATGACGGAGTGGTTTTCGTGACTCTGCCGGGGCCGCATAAAGCATATGGGAGTAATATCGATGGGGAAGATGGGGTAAAAAATAAAATCATCAAACCCGCGCTCGCCGAGGCGATAATAAATCAAAAATTTGCGGATCTCGCGGATTTTGATAAAAATGGCGACAAAGTCATCACCGGCGATGAATTATCGATAGGCGTCATGGTTCATGGAAGCGAGTTTTCCGTCGGTAATAGAGCTGTTCCAAATATATGGGCGCACGCGAACGCGGTGCCCGAAGATTTATTGGACGGACAGGGACTCGGGTATGAAATAAAAAATTATTTCACTTTTGGCGCCTTTATGAATACGGCGACCCCTCCCGATCTTCTCACGATGGGCACGATTGCTCATGAGATGGGGCATGACGCGTTTGGCTTCTTAGATGTTTATGATTACGGCGAAGAGGTGAATGACGGCAGTGTATCGGCCATTGGCGATTGGTCCCTGATGGGAAGCGGAAGTTGGTGTAAAAAATCCGCCACTGAAAAGTTCGGCTCATGTCCTACGCCGATTGACGCGTATAACCTGCTTTATATCAAAAACCCCGGGGTGATGAAAAATGACGACGCCTCGGAGGAAAACATCACGCTTGAAAATCCATGGGACATCATGAAACTGGAAAACGGCGTCAAACCAAAGCAATATTTCCTTCTTCAGCCGCGGGGATACGCGGGATATGATCTCGGATTGCTCGGATGGGCCGCGTGGGGAACGCCGCGGAGCGGCCTGTTGATATATCACGTTGACGAGGCAATGGATGAAATATATTCCAGACCCAACGATTGGAACGATCACCCTTTGGTCGACATCGAGGAAGCGCACGGGGGAACGCAGCATTTGCAGACAAGTTCTTACAATTCCGGAGAGCCGAACGATCTGTTTTACGAGTCGCAAAATAATTTCAGCGGCGCGACCGACCCCAACAGCGGATTATATGACAGCGACACCGGGGCGACACAGAACAGGCGGTCGGGAGTGAGCGTTTCCAACATCACTTCGGCCATTACAGGTGAAGGAACCGAAACGGGAACGTTCGCCGCGACGTTTGACGTCGCCGTCGCCATAAACACAAACACGCCTTCCGGCGGCGGCGGAGGAGAAGAAGAAGGAGAAGGAGGCGTCTGCGGCGCGGGGGCTTTCGCTTACGCGGGCATGGCGGGTTTGATCGCGATATACACGGCAAAGGCCGTTTCTCACAGGAAGAAACGGTAAGTCAGAGATTTTCCCGCGCGCGGATGATTTCGGCCAGGAAAACGATGCCGCCGATAACGAGCCATATATCCGCCAGGTTGATATACCCGCCGACGTAAATCCAATCTATGACGTGTCCGTACAGCAATCTGTCCGTCAGGTTTCCCGCCGCTCCGGCCCAGAGAAAAATCACTCCGTACGATTCGCGCGCCGGCGCGATTCCCGCGCACATAAAAGCCAGGATTCCCATCCCCAGAATCGCGGCCGCCAGGCTTGCGTGGGGAAAATTTTTCATCAGCGAAAACGATATTCCCGCGTTATGATACAGAAACAGCGACGGGATGACGGCGCTCCCCGGCGCCTCGGTGAGGCTCGATTCGGCCCAAAGTTTCGCCGCCCTGTCGGCCGCCGAAAGAATGACGAAAACGATCCATCTGATCTTCATGTTGATTTCGCGTCAATCCCTTCGCGAATTTGTTTAATTATTTCGGCATCCCGCGCCAACGGTTTATTGTTTATGTCTATACGCGCACTGACGACGGACGCGCGATGCGCGCCCCTACAATTTCGGCGTCACGGACGGCCAAAAACGAAATTTATGATATTATATAATTACGAAGGCAAGCGATTGTCCGTAAAATCCGCAAATGGGGTGAAGCGCGTGTATAAACGTTTCGGAGTATTTTTTCCTTTCATGATATTCGTTATTTTCTTCTTCTTGGTTTTCGCGGCGTCGGCCGCCGAGCCGGATGACGAAGACGCCCGGGGACAGGAACTCGCCGAGATGGAACTCGCGGAGGCGGCGCGCGAAATGCGCGCGGCGGGGAGGTTTCAGCTCAACGTCAAAGACCTCGACATGATACAGTTCATACGTTTCATGTCGGAACTCCTCGGGGAAAATATCGTCGTGAGCCCCGGCGTCGGCGGCACTGTCTCCATTGTATCCCCAAAGCCTTTATCCATAAGGGAGTCCCGCCTCGTGATGATTTCCGCCCTCGAAATGAACGGGCTGTCGCTCCAAAACATGGGAAAATATTCCAAAGTCACGCCGAGAAACGCCGGGCCCTCCACAAACAACGAGGTGCTCAAAGGGCTTGGCGGCGTCACGCCGGGAGAGCAGCTCGTAGTGCAGATAGCGCCGCTCAAACACGTCATGGTCAGTTTCGTGATAGAACCCGTGAGAATGGGCGTACCGGACGTAAACATCATACCCGTCTCCGGCGAAACGACGGCGGTGCTGACGGGCAGCGCGGTTGCCGTGAACAGGGCGCTCGGCATAATAAAAGCCCTCGATGTGCCCGACAGCGCGCGCTCGGTCAAAACGATCCAACTGAATCACACCACGTCTAAACTTATGGAAGGACACCTGAATATCCTGGCGAGAGAGACGACCTCGAAACTCGCGGGCCTATATGCCATCGGGGACGAGCGGAGCGGCAAGATCATGCTCGTCGGATCGGTCGAATCGCTCATGGAAGCCGAGAAACTTCTCAAAGAACTCGACATCCAGACTACATCGAACTTGCACGTTTACAGATTGCGGAACGCCGACGCGACGATGATATCCGAGCAGTTGAGCCAAATACTCGCGACCGCCTCGCGCCTGATGCCGGCGGCGAACCCGCAGGCCATGGAGGGCGCGGGGTCCGCCTTGCCCGCGAGCGTGGTTCCCGACGTCGCCACCAACAGCCTCATTCTAATCGCGACACGGGAACAGTTCGAGGCGATAAAAACCATAATAGATGAACTCGACATTCAGCCGAAACAGGTTTTGTTGCGCGGGCTCATCGCGGAGGTAAACCTGACCAAACTCAACAGCGCCGGAGTCGATTGGGCCGCCTGGGGCGGCACCCCCTCTGACAATTTATTGCTCGGCGGAAGCGCGCAACTTGGCGCGTCGGGCCTTCCCGCTCAGTTCATGTCGTGGTTCACGGAGATGACGCGGGAGGAGTCGATTACTTACGACGCCAACGGCAACGCCATCTCGACTTCAAATATAAGAGGCATGGGGCTCATCTACTCGTACATAAAGATGCTGAACCAGTTCAACGCGATAAACGTTTTGTCAATGCCGAGGCTCATGTGCACCGACAACCTGCCGAGCGCGCTCCAGGTGGGGCAGGTCATACCGCAGCTCAAGGGGCAGTTTTCCGACATCGCCAATCCGTCGATGATGCAAAACAGCTACGAATATAAGGACACCGGCCTCATACTCAAAGTGACCCCGCACATAAGAAACGGCGATCTCGTCGCCCTGGATATCGAACAGACGGTGGAGGACGTTCTGAGCACGCCGGGATCCGCGACTCCCGTCACGTCGAAACGCCTCATACAGACGAGCGTCATAGTCTCCGACAACGAGACGATAATTCTGGGTGGGCTCATCAGGGAGATCGAAAGGACTCTCAAAAACCGCGTTCCGGGGCTCTCGTACATACCGCTGGTAGGAAATCTTTTCACTTCCCGCGAGCGCCAGAGGGAACAGGTGGAACTCATGGTGTTTTTGACGCCGCGAATCATAGAAACCCCGCTTCAGGCCGCCGAGGCCACCATAGAGGTCACGACCGGCGCGAGCGGGCTCAGCGCGGGAGAACGCGAAACGATTGAAAAATATTACGAACAATTCCGCGCTTCGGAGGCACAGGAAATCGTGTCGCTCGACATCACACGGCAGAGGCGCGAACGGCGCGAGAGGGATATCGAGCAATTGAGACGCGAGGCCGGGATGGATTAGGGCAAATAACGCGGAGAACGGCAAAGACGGAATGGACAAACTGCCTTCCCCGGAAAAAGTTCTGGGTCTGATACCCGGAGGCGTCTCTCTCGACGCGCTGAGGGAGAGAGGCATCGTGCCGATAGATTCGGGCGACGGTCTGCTGGTGATCGCGGCGGCTGACGCGTCGTCGCTGATGGACGCGCAAATATTGGCGGCGGGCGACGGCAAGGCGGCGCGTCTGGTCATATTTCCCCGCGGCCGGATAACCGCCCTCATTCGCGCCCTCTACGACCTCAAGAGCGGCGTGGCGCAGGACACGCTCAACGCCATCGAGACCGTCGACGACCTGTCGGAGCTTGTGCGGCAGGAAGTTTTGAGCGACACGATAGACGCGCCGGTGATAAAGCTGGTGAACGGGCTTCTGCTGGAAGCCCTGAACGAGAGGGCGACCGACATACATTTCGAGCCCTACGAGGACAAACTTCTCGTCAGATTCAGAATAGACGGCGTACTCGCCGACCGCCACGAACTCACTAAAGGGCACCAGTCGCCCGTCACGAGCAGGATAAAGGTCATGGCCCAGATGGACATAGCCGAAAGGTTCGCGCCGCAGGACGGGCGAATCGGCATAACCATCGGCGAAAGGGCCGTGGATATACGCGTCAGCTCTCTGCCCACGCGGCACGGCGAGCGCGTGGTAATGAGGCTTCTCGACAGGGCGCGCGGACTGCTGTCGCTCGAAGAGCTGGGCATGGCCCCGAAAGAGCGCGAAAAATTGGACGCGCTCATTCGAGTGCCGCACGGTATGATTCTCCTCACAGGCCCCACCGGTTCGGGAAAGAGCACCACTCTTTACGCGATATTGCAGGCGCTCGCCCGCCCGGAAGTGAACATAATCACTGTGGAAGACCCCGTGGAGTACGACGTTCCGGGCATCGGCCAGGTGCAGGTGAACGAAAAAGCGGGCGTCACTTTCGGCGGCGCGCTCCGCTCGATACTCCGCCAGGACCCCGACATAATAATGATAGGGGAGATGAGGGACTTCGACACGGCGCACATCGGCATACAATCGTCGCTGACCGGTCATCTCGTGCTCTCCACCCTGCACACCAACGATTCGGTGAGCGCCGTATCCAGGCTCTCGGACATGGGCATCGAACCGTATCTCATCGCCGGTTCGCTTTTGGGCGTGGTGGCGCAGAGGCTCGTCCGCAAAATCTGTCCGCGCTGCAAAGCGCCCGTTCCGGTTTCCGATTCGGCGAGGAAAAAATACGGCATCGTGAGCGCCTTTCGGGGCGAAGGCTGCGAATACTGCGCCAACACGGGTTACAGCGGCAGGTTCGGATTGTACGAGCAGTTCGACATAACGCCGGAGGTCAGGGACGCCATAGCCTCGCGCGCTTCGTACTCCGTCTTGAGGTCGCTCGCGGCCGCTGGCGGCATGAGGACGCTCTATGAATTGGGCATGGCGAGAGTTTCAAGCGGCGATACGACACTGGAAGAAATAATCCGCGTGACGGGGGAGGAATAGATGCCCCGTTTCAAAATAACGGCCTATGATTCGCGCGGCGGCCGGAAAACCCTCCGCCTCGACGCCGCCGGTGAGGACGAAATGCTGCGCGAGCTTTCGGCTAACGGTTATATTCCGATTTCGATCAAAACAGAACAGGCCGCCGAAGCGCGGGGCGCGGGCGTCAAAAAATTGAGCGTGAGCGACCAGTATATGTTCTGTTCGATGACCTCGGCGTTTCTGCGAAGCGGGCTTTCGCTGACCGAAATTTTGGGAATCCTTCAAAAGCAGACGCGCGACAAAAAAAAATCCGCCGTTTACGGAGCGCTTCGCGAATCCGTGGAATCCGGCCGCTCGCTCGCCCAGTCCATGAGGCTGCAATCGGCGTTCCGCGACTCGCTGACGGGCATAGTCGACGCCGGAGAGCGCTCGTCGCTGCTGCCCGAAGTCCTCGAAAAAGCCTCGACGATGCTGAGAAGCGAGATGTCCATCAGAAGAAAAATACAATCCGCGCTGATATATCCGGCGCTCATGCTGATCGTCGGCATGTGCGTCGTCGCGTTTCTGGTGGCTTACGTCGTTCCGCGGATGACGGATATCGTAGTGAAAGCGGGCGGCGAACTCCCCCTTGCCACAAGGGCGCTGCTCGCGCTGTCGTCCGCCGTCAAATACGGCGGGATTCCATCCGTCGCCGCGCTGGCCGCGGTTTATTTCGCGGCTAAAAAGCGCGGAAAAAATTTCTCCGTTCCTTTTTTTCGCGATGTCAGAGACCATATGACAGTGTCGCTGGTGTTCGCCCAGCTCTCCGCGCTGATAAAATCCGGCGTGCCGTTGGTACTGGCCCTTGAAATGTCCGAAAACATGGATCATATAAAAGGAAGGACGCGACGCCTGGCGGACTCGGTGAAACGCGGATACCGTTTTTCGCAGAGCTTGGAGCGCGAAGGCTCGTACTCCGAGGACATAACGGCGATAGTCCGCATAGGCGAGAGCGGCGGCAATCTCCCCGACTGTCTCGACAGGATAGCCGAAAACTCGTGGGAGTTCGCGCAAACTTCGATTCAAAAATGGGCGAGCCTCGCGGAACCGATAATAATAATCGCCCTTGGCGCCGCCGTGGGCTTCGTGGTCATGGCCGTGCTGCTCCCGATATTCAGCCTGTCGGACCTGCCGTCGCTGTGACGCGGTATATCATGAATCATTTTCATTTCATAAGCCTCTTCGCCGCGGCGTCCAAGCCCAAACGCAACAATGCTTCCTCTTGACGTGGCCGACCCATTTTACAGTGAAAACAATATCGAGCATCCGCGGCGTGTCAAAGCGGACGCGGATGCCGGGCGCAATATGTCTGTCCACGAGCTGATAGAGGCGGAGGATGTTTAAACTATGAGTTTTGGCATAAACAAGACAAAAAATTTTTGCTCGGAATAACGCCTTCGGTCCAAGCTATGTGAACTGAGTCGGACGTTACCCCAACCCGCCGCGAGGCTCACCCTCGACGGGTTGGGGTAACGTCAAAATTTTATTTACCGGCCGCGTCTCTTGAGTAAAACAACGCCCGCGAGAGCGAAAACGCCAAAAAGACCGAGTCCGGCGTCGCAACCGCCGCGTTCTCGTTTATAAGCCGGCCACCCACCAATAATTTGCCGTCTCTCCCAACTTCCCCAATGACATACATATCATCATTATCCGGATCCTTAGCGCCATATATGGAAAATTCTGTTGAGTTCCCGCCCCCATAAGTCTTCGGACCGGTTATTGGGTTGGTGGTAGGATCGCCGTTGGGGTAGTACCTCACTTGTGTGCCGGCGCTGAGTTTCAGGTCAAGCGTGCCTTCTGTAAATCCATCACGCAGATCATAGAACTTGATATAGTAACCGTCAAATTTCGCTGTCCTGAAATCGGTCTTATTATCAACCAAGTTTACCCGCGTGACCGGACTGAATTCTATCACAGAATTAGCGGCAACCGCCGCCGCCGGGAACATAACCGCCACTGCCGCGAAAAGGAAGACTATGGCCGCGAAAAATTTGTAACCTGATCTGAAATGTGACAACTGATTTTACCTCCTCTTAAAATATTCATCTCCACAAAACACTTTTCGTACTATATTATAGATATTAGCATTTTTTTTCGTGAATTGCAAGCCGCCATTTTCGGCAACGCACAAAAACGCAAGCCGGTTATCGCCTGTTATTCGCGCAACCGATGGGCCGGAAACGCCTGTTTCTGATCGCGTGCCGGAAAATAACGTGGAGTGGTGAGGTACTCTATTGTTCAAAATCATCGGCATGTGGACTCACTACGAGTTTTAGGCTTCGTCCCGTAATATTAACCCGTTTCACTCACGACAACCCCAATTTCTCCGCCCATTCCGCAAGAGAGAAAAAACGCGACGGGACGAACCAGACGGCCCAGATGTTTCCGGCGGCGTGAAACAGCGTCGGCGCGGCGATGTCCCCGTGGCGCTCGCGGAGGCCGCACATCACGCATCCCATGAAAAACACGGCTATCATGAAAGACGTTTGCGCCACGAACACATGCGCGGACGCGAAAACGGCGCTCGTCAAAATCACGGCGGCGGCGGCGCGGAATTTTTTCCGCAGCATGGGTTGCAGCCAGCCTCGAAAAAAAATTTCCTCCACAAGCGCGGCCCCCACGCCGTCGGCCGCCATTTTCAAAGCGCGCGCCGCTCCCACGCGGCGGGGAAGGTCTTCGCCGGGCCAGTTGACGGAAACGATCGTGAGAGGGATCAGGATTAAAAAAGTCACCGCCGCGCACTCGCGGAGAGCGCCGCGAGAAACCGCGAACCTGAGCCCGTACGATTCGGGGGACTCCCTTCTCGCTCGGCACCAGAGAAACGGAAAACACGCGAAAAATATTCCCGCGACTGTCGGGATCATGTTTTTAAAGAGCGCCGGGAAACTGAACAGAACATTTGTATCTCACCAACCCCGCGATAAAAATTTTTTTCACGCGCGAATTATCCTGTATGTTTCGCCGTTTGTACAGCTTTTACTCTTGCGGCGACATATGTTACAATCTTGGAAACGGCACATGGCATACGGGTAATATGCCATTCGGCACGAGGTGACGAAAGAATTGAATCCCGATCCGATCTTTATGTACGGTTCCTGTTCAACAGGCGGCGCAAAGGACGACAGCGATATTGACGTAGCGGTGATATTCAACGGCGCAAGATGTATCCGTCCATTTGGGGAATAGAACTTTATTATGTCTTTTGGGGCGCGGCTCTCTGCGGAATGATATGGCGGACGGAGTGCCGGGCGGTGCGGAAATACGGCTTTACCGGCGGCGACGCCCGTTCGGTTGTCGCCTGGTCGATGAGCGGGGCCTTTATCGGCGCGATGGCGGGCGGTTATATCAACAATGTGACCGCGTCGGGAGAGTGGGCGTGCGGTTTTTCGACACTTTTTAACACCGGTCTCAGTTCCGGACCGGCTTTTATCGCCGGCGGACTGAGCGGTTTTTACAAGCTGAGGCGGCACGGCCTCCCCGTCGGGCGCTTCGCGGACGCCGCCGCCATTCCCGTCGCGTTCATGATTTTCGTCGGCAGATGGGGTTGTTTTTTGCAGGGGTGCTGCGCCGGGCTTCCCACAAACTCGCCGTTCGGAGTGAGATTTCCTTTTTCTCCCGACGTTCCGCGATGGCCGTCGCAGATATTCGAGTCCGCCGCCGGCCTCGCGATTGGCCTGTTGCTTGCCGCGATGGAAAGATACCGCTTCGCGCGCGGCAGGAACACAAACGGCGCGGTATTGCTGCCGATATTTCTCGCGCTCTACGGTCTTTACAGGATATTCTTCGATTTTTTGCGGCCGAGAAACGGATTTTCATATTTTTTCGCGCTGTCGATAGCCCAATACTCGGGGATAATCGCCGTCGTCACCGGAATATTCTGGCTCGCCGGGACATATTTTTCGGCATCGAAGAACAGGGGCGAATCCTGAATCCGCGGGCAAAAATCCCGGGGCTCCGCCCCAAACCCCGGCAGGGAGTAAACTCCCCGCACCCTCTTTAAAATTTTATAAAAGGGGTCAGGGGAATTTGTTCCCCTGCGGGTTCGGGCAGCGCCCGAGGTTTTGAACCCGCGGTTTTTGTGATAATATTTATCCGGATACGCGCGGCGAAAAAAATTTTTCACACACGGAGGTTCATCGAGTTGAAAGCACGGAAACGCGGTTTCACGCTAATCGAAATAATGGTCGTCGTAGTGATAATAGGGCTGCTCGCGGCCCTCGTAGGCCCGCGTGTGATTGGACAGAGCGAAGCCGCCAAAGTGACGGCCGCCAAAACCCAGATAAAGTCTTTCGAGCAGGCGCTGGAACTGTTTCATCTCAACAACGGTTTTTTCCCGACCACGGCACAGGGATTGAGAGCGCTGGTGGAAAAACCCGCGATCCGCCCGGAACCGATGAACTATCAAAAGGGCGGATACATCAACGCGAGATCCGTCCCCAAAGACCAGTGGGGCAATGACTTTATCTACATCTGTCCCGGCGAAAACGGCGACTACGACATAATATCCCTGGGCGCCGACGGCAGGGAGGGCGGCACGGACGCCGCCGCCGACATCACGAACCGGGATTGAGCGCGGTATTCAGTGACAACCCTGAATGTAATGACGCTGAAATATCCCGTGATGTTTTTTTGATTTTTTTTTCCGGCCGCCGTTATGTTATAATCGGCCTACCTTTCACGCGGACCATCGGGCATTGCGGGTTGCGACGGCCTGGGTGAGAGGATTCGCGGTCATGGGAGTGGACATAATGATAGACAAGGAATTGAAAGCGCGGGTAATCGAACAGTACAAAACGCACGGCGCGGACACGGGATCGCCGGAGGTTCAGGTGGCTATCCTCACGACGCGCATCAGACAACTCACCGAACATATGAAGATACACAAAAAGGACTTCCATTCGCGCCGCGGTCTTCTGGTGATGGTCGGCAAACGCCGCAAACTGCTCCAGTATCTTCGCGGCAAGAATTTCGGCCGATATCAGAACCTGATACAGAGCCTGGGCCTGCGTCACTGACAGAGACATCGAAAAACATGGCGGCGGATTCACGCGGCAAAAAAGGCAAAAAAATTTTACGGAGGTATTGATATGGCGGTTCCCATGCAGATAAGCCTCGAAGAGGTGATCACGATGTTGCTGTCGAGGGTGGAAACCCTCGCGGTGAGCGATGAGAACAGCAAGACAAAATTCAACGTGGCGCTCCGGGCGCTGTACAAAAAAGGGCTTATCACGGAAAACGATATCACCGATTCCGTCAGGGAAGAGCACCGTATGTTGCTGGAACTCGGCATGATTCAGGAACTTCCCGGAGAAGACGTCGTGAAAGCCGTGACCGACAACATCCTTCAGTGGATAAGAGGCGACGTCGCGGTCATCAAAAAAGCCATGGACGATTACGACAAAAAACTCAGGGAATACGCGAGAGATGAAGCCCGCAAACCCACCATCGCGGTCGCGTCGTCCGACGTGCTTCAGCAGCTCGACAGAATGTCCCCGCCGCCGGGTTCGAACAGAGGCAGCAAACTCATAATATAGCGAAAAACAACGGCGGCGGTTCGGGCGTGAAAGAAAAAATCCTGTACTGCTGGCTCAAATGCGCGGCGCGCGGCAAGCGGGTGGCGTTGCTTGATTTTTGCCTCATGGGCGTGGCGGTGTATCTCGGTTTCGCGCTGCGCCTCACGCTTTTGGTGGGGCCGCGGTTTATGAACGCCCTCGCGCTGACCGCGCTTGTGTGGCCCGCGTGCGTGGTGGCGGCGATGTGGGGAATGAGGGTTTATCGCGTCTATTGGCCGCAGGCGAGCGTGGAGGAGTATACGCGCATGACGACGGCGTATATATTGGGATGCGCCCTCTTCATATGCGTCAATTTTTTCTCCGCCGCGATCGTGGTGCCGAGGACGTCTTTCGCCATAACTCTCTTCGGAGGTCTCGTATTCACCGGGACCGCGCGGGTGTCGTGGCGTCTCGCCGAGTTTTACGTCTCCTCAGCGGGAACGGGGCCGCGGGCGAGGAACACGATAATAATAGGCGCGGGCGAGGCCGGCGCGTATCTTGCCCGCGACCTCCGGCGGAGGGGCTCCGCGTTCAGGCTTGTCGGATTCATCGATTCCGATCCCATGAAAAAGGGAAAAATCATCGCGGGCGTTCCCGTACTCGGCGGCGACGAGGAAATCGCGCGGTTTTTCAGGGAATATGAGGCGCGCGTCGCTCTGATAGCGATACCTTCCGCCGGCGGCGAGCGCATACGCCGGTATCTCGACGCGCTCTCCGCCCTCAACGTGGAGGTGCGTGTGCTGCCCAGCCCGCGGGAATTGGCCGGCGGCGCGATAGAATTCGGCAGCCTGAGATCCGTGGAGCTTCAGGACCTCCTGCGGCGTGAACCGATACGCCTCGACGAGGCGGGAATATACTCCGTCGTCTCGGGTAAAAAAATACTCGTCACGGGAGCGGGCGGCTCGATAGGAAGCGAAATATGCGCGCAGCTTGCCGGGCACCGGCCGGCCGAACTGTTGGCGCTGGGACACGGAGAACATTCCATATACAATCTGCTTCAGCGCCTGGATGATATCGGCAGCGCCGTGCCGTGCAGGCCGATAATAGCCGATATAGCCGACGAGACGACCATGGAGAGGGTGTTCGCCGAACATCGCCCCGAGATCGTGTTTCACGCGGGCGCGCACAAACACGTGCCGCTCATGGAGGAAAATCCGCGAGAGGCTTTGCGCGTCAACGCTCTCGGCACATGGACTGTCGCCGACCTCGCCGGCGCGCGCGGCGCCGAGAGGGTGATAATGATCTCGACCGACAAAGCCGTGCGCCCGTCGAGCGTGATGGGCGCGACGAAACGAATCGCCGAGCGTCTGTTGCGCCGCGCGCAGAGCGACCATCCCGATACCCGCTACATCGCCGTGCGATTCGGCAACGTCCTCGGAAGCAGGGGAAGCGTGGTGCCCCTTTTCGAGAAACAGATAATGGCGGGCGGCCCCGTGACGGTCACTCATCCCGACATGCGGAGGTATTTCATGCTGATACCCGAGGCAGTGAACCTCGTGCTTCAGGCGGCGGCGATGGGACGCGGCGGGGAACTGTACGTTCTGGACATGGGGAAGCCGGTGAATATAGCGGGGATGGCGGAAACACTCATAAAGCTTCACGGCCGCGAGCCTCACGCCGATGTGAAAATTGAATATATCGGGCTCCGCAAGGGGGAAAAACTGTTCGAGGAACTGTTCTACGATCCGCTTCAAGTGGAGGGCACCGGCCACGAAAAAATTTTTCTCTCCAAACTCGACGAAGAAAACAGCCATTTAGCCGACGACGTAAAAAATTTGCTGAAACTGAACGCAAGCGCGGACGATCTGCGGAAAAATATTTTTTCACTCGCCCGCGAACCGCGGGATTAAAACCTTGAGGCTCCGCCTCAAACTCCGGCGGGGAGCGGGCTCCCCGCCGGGCGCGGGCGGAGCCCGCGGGTTTTTGGATTGTTTGCGTGAATCGCCGGAAGGATTTGGTCGGGGCGAAAGGATTCGAACCTTCGACTCCCTGCTCCCAAAGCAGGTGCGCTGACCAGACTGCGCCACGCCCCGCGCGCGTCTCAAATTAACGGCGGAATATTATCACGCCCGCGTCACCGGCGTCAAGTATCCAACCCGCGCCGGGTGCGCGACAAAAACAGGGATGTTATAATACCCCCCGAGGCCCCGGAGAGACACATCAACACCTCGGGGCGCGACCGGGCATCCCAAACCGGGGCCTCATTTATTATACGCCGCCTCCAAAAAAAATTCAAGCAGGGGGAGCGCGCCATGTCAAAACTCAAAAACGCCCTCGCGTCGGCGCTCGTTTTCGTCATCGTGGGCGCGATGTCCGCGGAACAGGCCACGATGACCGCCGATTCGATGCGGTACGATCCGGCCGCGTCGGTCATTACGGTTTCGGGCAGCGTCCGCGTCACACATCCGGACGGCGAGATATTCGGGGACAACGGCTCCGGTTCCGTCGACGGCGGGAATTTCGAGATACACGGCAATGTGAGGGGATATTTCAGGGACAATGACGGAGTTCCCGTCAGTCTGACGTGCGCCGACGCGTATTTGAGCGTGGGGAGCGACGGCGCGCGCGCGCTGACCGCGAAAGGCGGCGCGACGCTGATCAAGCGCGCCGAAAAACTGTCCGCCGACTCGATAACGTGGCACTCGTCGGGCGACCGGTACTACGCTCTCGGCGATGTCCTGGGGGATTTCGAGACGTACACGATCGACGCGGACGCCGTTTCGAGGGACGCGCGGATTTTCTCCGCGCGCGCGGTGCGAAAATTTTACGATAAGACGAGAAAGATAACCATGTCCGCGAACAACGCCGACGGCGTCATAATAAACGAGCGTATATCGGAACTTGCCGCGACCGGCGGCGTCGTGATAACCGCGTCCGACGGGAACGGCGGCGTTACCCGGGCCGCGGGCGACAAAAGCGTCTATTCGCGGGATAACGGCACGGTAGTCGTCACCGGAGGGGCGGCGATAACGCGGGCCGGGCGCAAACTCGATTCCGGGAGAATAGTGTATTACGTCGACACGGGGCGCGTCGACGCCACCGGAAATCCGACGCTCACCTTCGAAACGGGGAGAAACAGATAAGTGGCCGGCTCGTTCGCGGCCGTAAATCTTTTCAAGAAGTTCAAAAAACGCGCCGTCGTCGACGACGTGAGCCTCGCGGTGAACACCGGCGAGATAGTCGGCCTTTTAGGGCCCAACGGCGCCGGCAAGAGCACCACGTTCTACATGATGGTCGGCCGCGTGCTTCCCGACTCCGGGCACGTCACGATAAACGGCCGCGAAGCGGGTTTCATGCCCATGTACGCGCGCGCGCGCCTTGGCATAGGCTACCTGCCTCAGGAACCGTCCGTTTTCAGGGATTTGTCGGTCATGGACAACATCAAATTGGCGCTTCGCGCCGGCAGGTTCGACCCAAAAACCGCCGGGTCCGAGTGCGAACGGCTGGTCGAGGAAATGGGCCTGTCGCGGATAGCGGGCGTTCCGGGTTACGCGCTGTCGGGCGGCGAACGCCGCAGAGTGGAGATAGCGCGCTGCCTCGCGGCCAAACCCGATTTCATTCTCCTCGACGAACCGTTCAGCGGCATCGATCCGGTCGCCGTGTACGACCTTCAGGAGACAGTCGCGGATCTCAGGAAGAAGGGGTACGGAATTCTCCTGACCGATCACAACGTCCGCGAGACACTGGCGATTACTGACAGGACTTACCTCATGTACCGGGGAAAAATTTTCCTCGAAGGACCTCCCGAAGTGATAGCGAACGACCCTTCGGCAAAAAAATATTATCTGGGCGAACGTTTCGAGTGGTAGAAAAACCCGCCCGCGTCTCCGCCAATTCGATCGATTATGCAGGGGCGAACCTATGTGTTCGCCCTGTTTTGCCCGTTCGCCGATTCGATTGACAGGGCAGACACGCGAGTCTGTTCCTGCCGCGAAAATGGCCGTGAAAAAAACGCCCCGAATTGTTATAATTATTTAAAGGGCCGGTGGCATGGACGGGTAATTTTTGAGAGAAAACGACAGGGAGGCGCGTTCGGTTGGATAACGCCGCGACGAATTTCGAAGGGGCGCGTTCGGTGAAGTTCGGCGTTTTCACGTTGCTCGACCTTTATGGGACGTGGAGGGAGATGGGGCGTCAGTACGGCGCGCTCGCAGCTGAAAATTTAAAACGCATGTACGCGAGAGCCGTTGAGGACAAGTTGATCTCAGCGCAGGGACGAAGCAGGGAGGGGCTCGGCGAGATCGCCGGAGGGTTCTGCGCGAACTTTCCCCACAGGCTCAAGGAGGTTCTGCGGGGTATCTCCGAGACCAGCGGGCTCGATTTCGGCAAAATCATACTTTTGAACGCCGTCGAGGTCATAGTGGCGGGCGAGTTATGGTCTCAGCGGTGTTCCGGTATAGCGGTCTGGGGCGAATATTCGTCGGGTGCGCTCATCTACGGCAGAAACTATGATTATTTCGACTGGTTCAGGGAATTCGGGGAGTACCTCACGGTCACCGTATATCATCCGGCGGACGGATCGCTCGCTGTTGCGTCGGTAGGTTATCCCGGCCAGATATATATGACCACTGGCATAAACGAGAAAGGAATTTTCCTGGAACTGAACAACGGCGACCCCTCGGGAGGCGCGTTGCGGTATCATAACCGGGTGCCCGCCATTGCGGAACTTTTCATGTTCCTGCTCGACTCGCCCGATCTGGATCAGCTCGAAAGTTTCTTTCACTCGACCAGATCGAACTTCGCCTATGTCGTGGGCGCCGCCGACGACCAGACCTCGCGTTGCTTCGAGTGGCCCGTTTTCGACGTGAAACGCAGGCTGTCGGCGCGCCGTCCCGGCCTGATGGTGGCGACGAACCATTTTACGGAACCGTCATGGGGCTTGCCCAAACCGGACGACGCCAAATTTTCCCACACGAGAACCCGCAGGCGGAATTTGCTCAGTCTCGCGGAACATTTCAAAGGCAGCATCGACGTTTCCAGGATGAAAAAGATCCTCGACACGCGTCTCGAGGATCTCGGCGCCGCAACCGACTCGACGGTTTATCAAGTCATAGCCGAACCCGGCGTAAAAGCCCTGTCGCTGAAAGTTCCCGGCATGACCGGCTGGACTGACATACCGGCCGGCGATTTCCTGTAAATGCCGCGGCGCGTTATTTCGGCCTGCGGTAGAGGAAAGGGCCGGCTGATTCGAACCCGAGGATTTTGTGGTCGAATATCTGCTCCGTCGCCCCGGTCATCAGGTATCCTCCGGGACGAAGCGCCGCGAGAAATTTTTTGTAGAGCGCCGCTTTTGTCTCCGCTCCGAAATATATGACAACATTGCGGCACAGGATGATGTCGAAGCCCGACTCGAATTTGCCCTTTATGAGATCCAGGTGCTTGAACTTGACTTTGTCCCTCAGTTCTTTTTTGACCTTTACGGTGTTCGCGTCCACCTCGGTGAAGTATTTTTCTATCCATTCCTTCGGCGCGTTGAGTACGGAGCGTTTGGCGTACACGCCTTCCGCCGCTTTCGCCAGCACTCCGTTGTCAATATCGACGGCAAGCACCGGCCGCGGGGAGGCGGCGTGACATTCCGAGGCCAGGATAGCGAGCGAGTAGGGTTCCTCGCCGGTGGAACAGGCGGCGCTCCACAGGCGTATCATCCGATGCCCCAGTTCGTGATACATCTGAGGTATTATCATGTCCTTCAGCTCCCACCATTTTTCGGAGTTCCTGAAAAACTCGGTGACGTTTATGGTGAGATAATCGAGGAATTCTCTCAGCTTATCCGGGTTCGCCGCGACTGTTTTATAATATTCGTCGTAGCTTTTCATTCCCCACCGCTGCATCATCTGATGAATTCGGCGGTGAATCTGTGGTTTGTACGCGTCGAGATCAATAGTGGTGAGTTCCCTCATCTTCTTCTTGAACACGTTGTATTCAGGAGGAGCCGGATAGACAGCGGATTCGCGGGGAGCCATGTTTTTTCCTCCAATAATTTTTAAGAGCGTTTCAAATTTTTTTCAGCGTATTATAAATAAACAATACACTATAATCAAGCGTGCGTCAAAACCAAAAACACAGGATCAAAATCCAGGGGCCCCGCCCGAGTCCGGCAGGGAGCCGGCTCCCCGCGCCTCTTCAAATTTTGATTATAATATGGGGCGGCATGTCAAAAATATCAGAAATCCGGGGGAAGCCGGTTGAAATTTATCGGAAAAATCATGTCGCGCATAATATCGATAAAGAGTCCGCGGGGCATTTCTCTCGCTCTGGCGATTACGGCGCTCGCGTGCAAACCCTCGGGATACGTCAAGACGCTCATCATGGCGTGGGCGTTCGGTACTTCGCCCGGCATGGACGCTTTTCATCTCGCCTCCGGCATAATAGCGTTGTTCGTCGACGGCGTCGGCAGCACGCTGGAAAACGCCGCGCTTCCCGAATTGGTGAAAACGCGCGGCAAAGAAGGGGGCGTACGCGCGTCCGAAACACTGACCGCTTTCCTCGCGTCTTTCACGGGCGCTGTCACCGCGCTCTTCGCGGCGGCCGTTCTCATAGCTCCGGGAGTGATCGTAAAATCGTTCGCCGGAGGATTCGACGACGAACGGATACGCGTGGGCGCGCGCATGATGCTCTGGCTCACGCCGTTTGCCGTCGTATCGATGCTGAGGCCGATCCTGAGCGCGTGGGCCAACCTGACCGAAAGATATACACTGGATTCCCTTGCCTTGACGCCATTCAACCTCATCGCGATACCGGCGCTGTTACTGTCGATGCCTTTCATTGGAGTGTACGGCGTGGCGTTTTCCATGAGCGCCTCGCACGTGATCCTGTTCATCCTGTTCCTGGCGGCCCTTCGGGGGATTCCGCTGAAATGGCGTGTTTGCGACGTCGATTGGAAGGTCGTCGGCGGAATTTGCGAAAATTCGTTTTATCTCGTGATACTGTTCGCGGCAAACACGATTTACGTAGTAGTCGACCGTTATTTCGCGTCGAGGCTTCCGTTCGGCTCGGTGGCCGCGATCAGTTACGCCGCGGCGATAGTCGGGACTCTCACCGCGCTCGCCAACACGCCCACGAAGTATTTTCTCTCGATGATGACCAAACTCTCCGGCGACCGCGAGCGGTCGCTCGGAACGCTGAAACAGGCGATATCGATATCGCTCGCGTACTTCGTGCCGACCGGCGCGTTCATGATGGCCGCGGCCGAGCCGGTCGTGTCGCTGGTGTTCGGATGGGGAAACTTCGACGCCCGCTCCGTTTCCATGACGTCGCTCGGCGTCGCTGCGTACAGCGTGGGGTTCGCGTTCGGCGCGGCCTCGATTTTCATATACCGCTACGCGCTCGCGGCCGGCAAACTGAAAACCGTGGTCTACCTTACCTACGCGCTGATCGCGCTGAACGCGTTCCTCGACTGGGCGCTCGCGCAACGGTGGGGATTGCCGGGGCTGACGCTCGCCACCAGCCTGACGCAGACAGTCGGTTTCATCCTCTATTATTACGCCGTGATCGGCGCCGGATTGCCCCGGTTTATTTTCGGTTCCGGGCTGATCGGCCAAGCCGCGCTCTCGGCATCGTTGGCTTACGCCGCCCGGCTGACTTCCGTCTTTGGCCCGGGCGTTCAGCTCGCCGCGTGCGCGGCGCTTTATGCGGCGTACTTCGCCGCCGCGCAAAAGGCCGGCCTCATGTCGCGTGTGCCCGAAAACTGGCGGCCTTCGGGGCTTTTGGCTTTTCTCCGGGCGAGCGCGAAGTCATACATGGGCAAAAAATGATCAGATGTTGTGCGTTCATTGGGTGCCGTATCTGCTGTACGGCCAGATTTTCACGAACAGCGGCGGAGTGACCGCCTTCACGAACAAACTCCACATCGGCCTCACCGGCCAGGGAGGGCACGGCGCCACGCCTCATCTCGCGTCGGACATCCTTTATCTGTCGGCCCTCATGCAGATATCCCTGCAATCCGTACTGACGAGAGAGATTGACCCGCG
>JAIRKI010000055.1 GCA_031260185.1 Synergistaceae bacterium
CATTTGCCAATCCTGCAGGGGCAGGCTAAGGCAAGGCCGGTAGTTTTTCAGACATGCGGACAAGTTTTGGCAAATCTTTCTGTCCGCGAGTATAATAAAAAATAAATGTCGTTTCTCCCGGTCTTTCGAAACTTTTCAGAACACCTGTTATATCAGCAGGTGTCTTGACAATATACCTTATTTTCCGCTGATTGTCTATATCCTTAGAAAAAAATTCAGAATTCAGACCCGCTCTTTTCGCAAAAAATTTTTTTGACAGCCAAATCTTTCAATCCTTGCGTTTCAATACATCACGCCGTTTAACCGCGAATTTTTCAGAACACCCGCTGATATAACAGGTGTCCAGGACAACCGTCGAAATTGTAGGGACGCGCGATGCGCGTCCCTACACATGGATTTGGATTCGCGAATACGGCGAAAAAATTTTTGCGTTTTCGCAAACCTCAAAAAATCGTTGAAGTTTACGCGTCAACAGATACAATAGCGGGATGAACGCCGGAGAGGATGTTTTCCGCTTGCTCGGCGCGCGGGAAGAAAGGGTTTACGTTCAGGGGTTTCTGCTGTCGCGCGAGGGGATTGATTTCGTGGTTCAGATATCGCTCAACCTGCCAGGGCTTCCCAAGAGCGTCCCCGGCGATCCGGAGGCTGTTTTTTTCGCCTCCGGGATTCTGTCGGGCCGGCTCGGCGATGTTCCGGCGTTGAGCGTTCAACTGAGGAATCACGCCGGTCTCGCCTGCTTGATGTCGTTTCGCGGCGACGCGGTACGCGCGAAAAAAACGGCCGTTTCCGTGGAAAAGGGGTTTGATTGGGGGCGGGGCTTCGACATCGACGTTCTGACCGGCGCGGGACCCGTATCCCGGGAAAACCTCGGAATGAAGGCGAGGAAGTGTTTCCTCTGCGCCGAAAACGCCAAAATATGCGCGCGGGCCGGCGCGCACGATATGGAAAAACTCAGGGAGGAGGCCCTTCGTCTTCTCGCTCTCGCGCGTTTGCGGCCGTGACGTCCACGATGTAGCTCTTCCAGACGGCAATCGCGGCGCACGAGAAAGCGGCGCCGCCGAACAGTCCCAACAGCACGTACATCGGACGCCCTTGTCCGACGAGATAGCCGCCCATTCCCGCGATCGCCTGTCCGAGGCACGCCATCGCCGTCACGGAGCAGACCAGGGTGATCATTCTTTTCAGTATGATTTTATGTTCCGCGTTCATTATTTATAATTATAGTGGAATGACAGGCCATAAGCACGCCTTTTCGCGTGAAAATTTTTGATGATGGTTGTAAGTCAATAAAGAGGAGATGTTTATTGTGCCCGACACGGGAAATATCCCTTCATTCGACATGAGGCGCAATTACGCGCGGGTGGAGGGCGAGATAAAGGAAGCGCTCGACAGGGTGCTGTCGTCCGCGCAATTCATACTGGGGCCCGAGGTGGCGGCGTTCGAGAACGAGGCGGCCGGTTATCTGGAGACGAGGCGCGCCGTCTCGACGGCTTCCGGCACGGACGCGCTGCTGCTCGCCCTCATGGCGCTCGGCGTAAAACCCGGCGACGAGGTGATCACCACGCCGTTCAGTTTTTTCGCGACCGCGAGCTGCGTTTCGCGGCTCGGCGCGAGAATCGTGTTCGCGGACGTCGAGCCCGATTCGTACAACATCTCCATGGAACGCGCGCGCGAGGCCGCGACCGAGCGCACAAGGGCCTTCATACCGGTGCACCTGTTCGGGCAGATGTGTTCGCTGGAAGAGATTACGGAATTTATGGCATCGCGGAACATAGCGGTCGCGGAGGACTGCGCGCAGGCGTTCGGGGCGCACAGGACGCGCGGCGGCGCGATCGCGCGCGCGGGCGTCTGGGGAGATATGGGCTGTTTTTCGTTCTTTCCTACGAAAAACCTCGGCGCGTTCGGCGACGCCGGCATGATCTCCTGCGCCTCGGACGCTTTGGCCGACAGGGTAGCGAAACTTCGCGCGCACGGTTCATCGTCGAGCTACCTTCACGACGAGGTCGGCGTCAACAGCAGGATGGACGCCATACAGGCCGCCATTCTCCGCGTCAGGCTGCGGCACGTGGAGACGTGGGCGGAGGAGCGCCGTAACGTCGCGCGCCGTTACAATCTGCTTTTCGCGGAGCGCGATCTGTACGAACACGTCACTCCGCCCGCCGAGACGGACGGCAACAGGCACACGTACCACCAATACGTCGTCAGGGCCAAGCGACGCGACGAGTTGAGCGCGTTCATGTCGGAGCGCGGAATCGCGACGCGCGTCTATTATCCGCTGGCGCTTCACCTTCAGCCGTGTTTCGCCTATCTCGGCTACGGAAAGGGCGATTTCCCCGTTGCGGAAAAGCTCACGGGTGAAGTGTTGGCCCTGCCGATGTTTCCCGAACTCACCATGCCGGAACAGGAGCGCGTGGTCGGCGCGATGGCGGAATTTTACCGCTCGTGACATTTACGCGGTCAACAGAGGAACGATCGAGGAAAACGCGGAATGAACGACAATCAAAGATATATTGGATGATCTGAGCCGTCGCGTGATAGACGCGATCGGCAAAAAGGCGCTCGCCCCGACGGGTGGACGATTTTTTGCAATATGCTGATATAATTTGTCATAAGAAAAAGGGGGCTCGATCGATGTTCGATCCGCGATATATGATAATGATCCTGCCGGCTTTGCTGCTGTCGTTTTACGCCCAGATGAAGGTAAAGACCACTTTCGCGCGGTTCAATTCCGTCCACGCCCGCGCGGGATGCGACGCTGCCTCCGTGTGCAGGAAACTGCTCGACGGATTTGGCCTGAACGGCGTCAGAATAGAACGCGTTCCGGGCAATCTCACGGATCACTACGACCCGAGGAGCAAGGTGCTTCGTCTTTCGGATTCGGTGGGGGGCAGCGCGAGCATAGCGGCGATAGGCGTGGCGGCCCACGAGGTCGGGCACGCGGTTCAGGATCTCCGGCATTACGCGCCTTTGCGTATCCGCAACTCGCTCGTCCCGGCGGCCAATATAGGTTCAAATATGGGGATGTTGCTTTTTCTGATAGGCATTCCAATGGGAATGGGCTTTCTGACGACGCTCGGCATCGCGCTCTTTTCGTGCGCAGTGCTGTTTCAGATCGTGACGCTTCCGGTGGAGTTCGACGCTTCCCGCAGGGCGCTCGCGATGGTGAGGAACGCCGGGATTATGTCCGAGAACGAACTGCGAGGCGCCAAAAGCGTCTTGAGCGCCGCGGCGCTGACTTACGTGGCGGCGACGTTGATGGCCGTCACGCAGTTGCTTTATCTGTTGTCGCGTTCGCGGGGCGGAAGACGTTAAGGGAAAAACCTCGGGGCGCCGCCCCGAACCCCGCCGGGGGACTAATCCCCCGGATCCCTTTATTAAAGAGGGTGCAGGGAGCTTGCTCCCTGCCGGGTGCGGGCGGAGCCCGCGGGTTGCGAGGTGCGAACATGAGGGGAATCGACGGCGCTCTCTCGGTGATGAACGACGTGGAACGCGGAATGTTCGCCTCGGAATCGTTGAGGCGCGTGTTGCGCGATATCGAGCCGGCCGAGAGGAAACTCGCGTCGTCGCTCGTTTACGTGACATTGCGGCGTATGGGGCTGTGGAAACATCTTCTCGCGAAATTCTGCAAGCGTCCGGTCGCCTCTCTGAACCGCGAAACGGCGTTGTGTCTCGTCGTTGGAATAGCCGGAGTTTTGGAACTGGAGCACTTCAAGCCGGGCGTTCTGGTGAACGCGCTGGCGCAACGCGTAAAGACCGCTTCGCGTGAGGATTCGAGGGAAGCCCCGCTCGTCAACGCCGTGCTTCACACGGTCATGGAAAAAGCGCCGTCTTACATCGAAAATATCAAATCCTCGCGGGCGCTGAGGGATCAGGCACTCGCGTTCGGCGTGCCCGGCTGGGTCGCGGCCGATTGGGGAAGGGAATTCGGCGTAAAAGAGGCGAGGCGGCTCATCCGATTGTCGGCGTCACGGACGTGGATGTCGCTCCGCGCCTCGGATCCGGCCGACAGCGACGCGTTGATATCGGAGTGCGCGGCGTTTGGAGCCGCGAAGTCTGACACGGCGGAGTGCGGGATCAGACTGGAGGCAAACCCTTATCCGCCGGACGTGCCCGGTTACGCGGAGGGCCGTCTCACCCCCCAGACCGAATCTTCGATGGCCGCCGTCGAAACTTTTCTCTCCCTCTGGAACGGCGGCCGCGTACTCGATATGTGCGTGGGGCGTGGCGTGAAAGCCGGACATATATTGACTCGCCGTCCGGAAGCGGAACTCGATGGCTGGGATTTGTCGGCGGCGAGGCTGAGAGCCGCAGAGCGCGAATTCGCGCGGCTGGGCGTGAAAGGCCGTTACAGTACGGTATGCGGCGACGCCGGAAGCATCGAGCCCGAGACGCGGCCCGACGCGATTGTTTTGGACGCCCCTTGTTCGGGCAGCGGTACATGGGGCAGGCATCCCGACGGCAAGTGGAGGGCGGCGCCAGCGGGAGTCGAGAAACTTACGCGGCTTCAGAAAAAATTGCTGGCGAGAGGGTGCGAAATTTTACGTCCCGGTGGTATTATAATGTATTGCACCTGCAGCGTTTTTCGCGAGGAAAACGAAAATGTGGCGGGTTCCGTCATGGCTTCCAGGAATGACTTGGTCGAATTGCCGGCAAAGGGCGTTCCGTCGCCGAGGAAGGGCAAACCTTACGGAACGGCGATTTGGCCTGAAACGCCGTGGCTCGACGGTTTCTATATCGTCATATTCAAGAAAAAAGGCCGGGCGGAGTTTTAGGAGGAATATGTTGTGAACAGGCTTTTCAGTTGGGGTATCTTCATTGCCGTATTGGTGTTGGCCGGCTCCGGTTTCATAGCCGTAAAGATGGTTTTCGGCCCCAATGACGAGGCCGCGGCGCCTTCGCTCATCGGAGTATCGGCCGTGGAAGCCACCAATATGCTTCAGGCGGCGGGATTGACGGCCCGTATAGATCAGGTCGACTCCAATTACGCGGAGGGGACCGTGATCGCGCAAAGCGTCGCTCCGGGAGAGAAGACGACGAAGGGCAAGATAGTGACCCTCAAAGTCAGCCGGGGCGGCGCCCTCGTGAAAATTCCCGACGTGAGGAGCAAAGAGTTTCCGGAGGCCGCCAAAGAACTCGAGGATGTCGGCCTGAAAGTGGGCGCGGTCGTGAGGGTGTCGGATCAACTCAGACAGCCCAATACGGTGATAGCCCAAAATCCGGCGGCTCCGGCCATGGTAATGAACAACAGGATGGTGGAACTCCTGGTGAGCGAGGGGAGCGCAGGAAGGGCCGACACCGTTCAGGTGCCCGACGTCAGGGGACAGACCGGGCAAAACGCGAGGGAAACTCTGGAGCAGAACGATCTTGTCGTCGGCAGGATACTCTCGATAGCCACGGCCAGAGTCCCCGAAGGCACGGTCGAAAAGACGGAACCGAGGGCGGGAGCGCGGGTTCCCACCGGAAGGGCGGTCAATCTGTATATGGCGAAAGTTCCGGAGCCTGCGCCCCGGCCGGCGGAACCGACACCCCGGCCTCAGCCAGCGGAGCCGGCTCAACCCGACGCCCCTACTCTTTCCGCAACCTCGAATTCCGGCGGTGACACCGCCGGAATGGCCCGGGCGATACCGACATGGAACCCCAACCAGCCCGCACAGCCCGTCCAGCGGACACAGCCTCCCTCGCAAACGGGGCAGGAACCGCGACGGACGATTACGATTCCTCCGGCGGCAGCGGCGCCCCCGTCGGATAAACTGGCCAGAATCAGATATCAGATACCGCCGCTCGCCAGGACGCTCAGCCTGAACATCGTCATGGCCGACCAACACGGGACGAGAGTGTTGCGCGAGCAGCAGGTCAGCGGAGGGGAATATATCTCGATGGACGCGCCCTATTCGGGAAACGCGCTCATCACGGTGAAATTGGGAGAACAGCTGGTGTGGCAGGAGAAATATAATTGAACGGTATGCTGAGTCTCAAGGGCGGCAGAGCCTGTATTCTGGCGCCGTCCATTTTGAGCGCGGATCCTCTTTCCGTCGGGGACGCCATAAGATCTTTGGGCGGGGAGGGCGACTGGATACACGTCGACGTCGCGGACGGGCATTTCGTCCCGAACCTCACATTTGGGCCCATGATGGTATCGGCCCTGCGGCGCGGTTTCCCTGACGCGTTTATCGACGTCCATCTCATGGTTACGCCGGCCGAGGACTTCATAGGGATGTTCATGAATACCGGGCCCGATATAATCACGGTGCAGGCGGAGGCGGCGCGTCACGTCCACAGAACGCTTCAGGCGATCCGTGACGCCGGAATAACCCCCGGCGTCGGCATTGATCCCGGCACTCCGGTCCGCGTGTTGGAGCCGGTGCTTCACATGGTGGGGCTGGTTCTGGTGATGACGGTCAATCCGGGTTTCGGCGGCCAGAAATTCCTGCCCGAAACTCTGTCGAAGGTAAAACATCTCGTCCGCGAACGCGCCGTACAATCGTTCGATTTTTTGATAGAGTGCGACGGCGGGGTGAATTCCGGGACGGCAGGCGTCCTCGTCAAAGCGGGATGCGACGTTCTGGTGGCCGGTTCGGCTGTATACGAAAGCGGCGACCCGGCGCGCGCGGCGCGCGAAATCAGGCGAAACGCCGAGTCGGAATGGAGAGTATAAACGATGCGTCAGAACCACGCGGGATCTCGGGAGGGCGGCAACGAACTCAGGAGACTTGGCGCTCAGCTCAGAGCGTTGAGGGAAGCGCAGGGATTGTCGTATGACGACGTAACCTCCGCCACTCACATGAGATGTCACGTGGTGAAATCCATCGAGGACGGAACCATCGAGGATTCCATGGCGCCCATTTACTTGCGCGGTTTTGTAAAAACCTACTGTATGTATCTGATGGCGTCGGACCTTTGGAGAAAATACAGCATGGGAATACCGACCGCGGACGATTCGGAAGAGGACGACGCCGAAGAGACCGAAAATCCCATCGAGATAAAGCACCAAACGGCAATATTCAGGCGATCGTCGATAATATGGGTATATATCATCCTGGTGGCCGCCGTCGCGGGCGCGGCTTATCTGTTATGGAGGCAGTATCAGGAGCCTCCGGTGATACCGGATCCCTTCCCGATGGAGGAACCGCGTTCCGCGGCGGGCATCGGCGCCGTTCAATCCGGCGATAACGTTTCAGGCGACGCGGTCTCCCCCGACATATTCGACATACTGCCCATTCCCGTTCCGCGAAGCGGGGACGGCGCGCCGTCCCCGGATAACCGCGCCATCGTCCCTGGAGATCTGTCGTGGATGGACGAAACGTCGGTTTCGGCACGCCCCGTCGTAGAAATTCCGCGGTCCCTCGACAGAACTCTCTTGATAGAGATAACGGGGTCGAACAACAGTATCGTGGTAGAACGGGACGGCAAGGTTCTCACGAAAAGAATCCTCGGCATAGGTAACAGGCGGTCTTACAATGTCTCCTCGGACACGAGGGTCACGCTGGGCGAGGGGAACAAGGCGCGGGTCGTCTGGTTCGGCAAGCGTTACGACAGTATCGGTTCCGACAACTCGCGGATAATCCTGACGTTCCATCCCGACGGCACTGTGACGCTGGAAGAGGGAAAATCGCCGCACTTTGCCGGGCCCGGGGAATAATCGGTTCATGGAAGTATTGGTGGATGCCGTGAACGGCGACGGCTCGGCCGATGGGCGGTCGTTCAGGGAAGCGCCCGAGGTTGACGGAGTGATAGACCTGCCGCGTTCGGAAATTGCGTTTCGCGTGGGAGAAAAAGTTAGAGCGAGGATAACCGTGGCGTTCGAGCACGATTTATCGGCCATCGCCGTCGGGGCGAAAACGGCGGTTTCGGCGTGAAATTTTTTGGCAAGCGCGAACTGACCTGGCACGGCGCGGTTTCAACCATGTGCGGGCTCGGTTTTGTCTCGAAATCGCCCGGCACGTTGGGTTGTGTCGTGTCCTTCGCGTTTTTTTCGTTCGCCGGGAATGTGAGCGTTTTACTGATTCTTTTCGTGATCGTGGCCGGCATAATAGCGGTCGGCGGATACATGAAAGAAACCGCGCCCGAAGCGCCGGGCGGGATCATCGTGGACGAGGCGGCGGGACTTCTCTCCGCGTTGTGGGGAATGGAGCGCGATTTTGCCGTAGTCGGCTTTTTCCTGTATCGAATCGTCGATATCGTGAAGCCTTTTCCCGCCCGTCATATAGGAAAATTGCCTTGCGGCGTGGGAGTCATGGCCGACGATATCTGGTGCGGCGTCGTGACGAATATCCTGCTGAGGCTGTCGGAATGGATATTTTTCAAAGGCGGATAGGATCAAAATCTCGGGCGCTGCTCGAACCTGGCAGGGAGCAAGCCCCCCCGCACCCTCTTCAAAATTTTTCTTTCACTCTTCGGGCGAAAGAAAAATTTATAAAAGGGGTCCGGGGAACTGGTTCCCCGGCGGGGTTTGGGGCGGAGCCCCAAGGGGCGTGACGGAATGAGCGCGACATTACCCGTTATCGACGAATATCTGAGAGAAGCCGCGCGTTTATGGCGCGAACTCGCGAGTATGTCCGGAGAAAATTATCTTTTCACATTCGCCGAGTCTTGCACGGGCGGTATGCTGGCGTCGTTTGTGACGTCGGTTGCGGGAGTGTCGTCGGTATTTCCGGGGAGCCTGGTCACGTACGGCAACGAGGCGAAACGCGATTTGCTGGCGGTTTCCGGCGATACGCTCGAACGGTTCGGCGCGGTGAGCGCGGAGTGCGCTGTCGAGATGGCGCGCGGCGCGCTGGAGCGCTTCGGGACTCTCGTGGCGGTCAGCGTGACCGGCGTTGCGGGGCCCGGCGGCGGAAGCACCGAAAAACCCGTTGGAACCGTGTGGTTCGCGGCGGCGCACAGAGACGGCGCGACGCGTCTGCGGCGCGGATTCTACCCCGGGCGCGGGCGGCGCCAAACGCGGGAGCGGGCCGTCGTGTCGGCGCTCGGTATGTTGATCGTCGCCCTGCGGCGCGAGGCGGCGAAAACGATCGATTTTTAACGGCAATATCCAATTTTGTGGTTTCTCAAAAAAATGGAGGCGGATTGAGTGGCGAAGAAAAAGGAATCGACTACTACTACAAAAGAAGAGATACTCGACAGAGCGATAACCGACATCAAGCAGAAGTTCGGCGACGGCGCGATAATGAAGATGGGCGAGCGCACCAACATGAACGTGGAGGTGATACCCACAGGCGTGCTGCCGCTCGATGTAGCGCTGGGGACGGGCGGCGTTCCGCGCGGCAGGGTGGTGGAGCTCTATGGCCCCGAGGGCGGCGGCAAGACGACGATAGCGCTCCATATCATAGCGGAATCTCAGAAAATGGGCGGAACCACGGCGTTCATCGACGCGGAACACGCGCTCGACCCAGGCCTCGCCAAGGCCATCGGCGTCGACATCGGCAACATGTATGTGTCGCAGCCCGACAGCGGCGAGCAGGCGTTTTACATCATCGACTCGCTGGTGCGAAGCGGCGCGGTCGACCTGATAGTGGTCGATTCGGTGGCGGCCCTGACCCCCCAGGGAGAGATAGACGGTAAAATAGAGGACGGCCCGAACAAGAGCGTCGGACTGCACGCCAGATTGATGTCCTACGCGCTTCGCAGGCTCACGTCCGTGATATCGAAGAGCAAGACCACGATCATATTCATCAACCAGCTCCGCTCCGTCATATCGACCGGTTATAGCAGCGGCCCCACCGAGACCACCACCGGCGGCCGCGCGCTCAAGTTCTACAGCTCGGTGCGCATAGAGGTGAGACGCGCGGAGGCTGTGAAAGTGGGCGATGTGCCCATAGGCCACGAACTGAAGATCAAGGTCACAAAAAACAAACTGGCCCCGCCGTTTCGCACGGCCCACGCGACGCTGCTGTACGGCAAGGGCGTGCCCCGGGCCATGGCCGTCCTCGACATGGCGCTCGACATGAACGTGGTCAAGCGGAGAGGGTCGTGGATAGCATTCAAGGGCGAATCGCTCGCGCAGGGCAAGGAACAGACCATGGAAAAGCTCATCGAAAGCCCGGAACTGATGGCCGAGATAGAACGCGAGGTAATGGCGAAGGTCATGGAGGAAAACGGCCTCGCCGAACCTGCCTCCGAGCCCGAAGGCGACGGCCCGGAGTTCCCGGCGGGCGGCATCGACGAGACGCTGCTCGAAGAGGGCGCGATCCCGATGGACCTCGACGCCCAATTTCCCTGATAATCAACCGCGAAACGACGTTGAAGAACCCGCCCCGCGGCAATCCGGGGCGGGTTCTTCGTGGATGTCCCTGTCGTCCGGAAACGGGCGGCAGGCAGGTTGCCGCTCCTACGACCCATTCGGAACCGGAATCAATGCCGGCTGACGGTTATTTCGGGAACATTGGGATTGGAAAATTTTTCGCCGCCGCCGTAGCCGACAAGGACGCCGCAGACCGGGGAAAAACCATCGGGAATCCCGGCGAGTTTTCCCAGGGACGCGTCGTCTTTGAAGGCAAG
>JAIRKI010000061.1 GCA_031260185.1 Synergistaceae bacterium
CGGACGAATTTTGTTACCGGTTCAATCGGCGATGGATGGCGGGCGGGGTTTTCTCCCGGCTTGTCATAGCGTGCGCGCTTTCCGGCAAAATGATTTATCATGAGCTAATTGCATAGTCATATTGCGATAAGGTTTGCGAAAAAACTGGTAAATTGCAATGCTCCATTTTGCTGTGCCCAAATTTTTTTCTGACCGGGTAAAAAGGGGAACGTACTGCCAAAAGGGAAAAAATAAAACCGCCGCAATTCATAAACGCAACAGTCTAAATTATCCAAAAAGCAAGTGTTAGTCTGCTTTTATTGTACTATTTCTTGTGATTGCGTTTACTTATTCAAAGTTGCGGTTACTTTTTCAAATCAACTTTTCTGCTCCATTTTCTCTCGGTTCGCACGATTAAATGCAACATCATTCTTGCCGGTTGCATTTACCCCTATAAAGCGGCAGTTACTTTTTCAATCGATCTTTTGTCCGGATTGCCGATTTTCCTGTTTTTCCTTGCCTATTTTCCTGATTATTGCCCGATAGAGTGATAGAATATAGAATATCTTGGAATCGCGTAAATATTTTTATCCGGGAGCGTGGACAATGGCGGACGCCGCTTTAAATGGAAGAAGCGTAAACGGAGTGACGAGGTTTGCCGACATCGGCCTTGCCGTTTTGCTGGTGCTCATCGTCGTGATGATGATAATACCGGTGCCGACCGTGGTGCTCGACATACTTCTCGCGGCGAATATCTCTTTCGGCGTGGTCATGTTGCTGACGACGTTTTACGTGGACAACGCGCTCGAGATTTCCGCCTTCCCCAGCATAGTTCTGATAGCCACGCTTTTCAGATTGTCGCTCAACATATCCACGACGAGGCAGATACTCCTCAGCGGATACGCCGGCGAGGTGATAAACGCTTTCGGCTCGTTCGTCGTCGGCGGAAACTACGTCGTGGGCGGGGTCATATTCCTGATTTTGGTCGTAATTCAATTCATGGTCATAACGAGAGGCTCCGAGCGCGTGGCGGAAGTCGCGGCGCGCTTTACGCTCGACGCAATGCCCGGCAAGCAGATGTCCATCGACGCGGATCTCAACGCCGGAAACATCGACGAGATGGAGGCGAAGGGGCGCAGGGAAAAAATACAGCGCGAGGCCGACTTTTACGGGGCAATGGACGGCGCCACGAAGTTCGTCAAGGGCGACGCGACGGCGGGCCTCATCATCACGCTGATCAACATCATCGGCGGGCTCGCCATAGGCGTCCTTCAGAGAGGTATGGAGATCGGAACGGCGGCCCAGACTTACAGCCTGCTCACGGTTGGCGACGGTCTGGTCTCGCAGGTTCCCGCGCTTCTGTTTTCGACCGCGACGGGCATCATAGTCACGAGGTCGGCGGGCGAGAACGATCTCGGGCACGATATAGTCGCGTCGCTCGCGACCAACCACAGGCCGCTTTTCATAGCTGCCGGCACACTGCTCGCGATGGCCGTCGTTCCCGGTATGCCGACCGTTCCGTTCATAGCTTTGGGTGTGCTCATGGCGCTCCTGGCCCGCGTCATCTACCGCGAAGCCGAGCTTCAGGGCGGCGCCGAAAAAACCAAAAAACGCCCCGGGAGCGCTTCGCAGGCGGGCGGCGCGGAGGCCGGGACGCAAGCCGCCCCGTCGACTCCAGAGGATATACTGCCGCTTCTGACGGTCGATCCCATGGAAGTCGAAATAGGGTACGCGCTGATCTCGATGGTGGATCCGGGACAGGGCGGGGATATGCTCGACCGCATAGGAACGATTCGCCGGCAGATGGCGATGGATTTGGGCCTGGTGGTGCCGCCCATACGGATAAGGGACAACATACAACTGAAACCCACCGAGTACGTCATACGGGTGAAGGGCGCCGAGGTCGGGCGCGGCGAATTGCTGCCCGATCACTACCTCAGCATGAGCGTCGACCAGAACGACGACACGCTCGTGGGGATACCTACCGTGGAACCGTCGTTCGGGCTTCCGGCGGTGTGGATATCCCCCGAGGTGCGCGACCAGGCCGAGGTGATGGGATACACGGTGGTCGATTGCCCGTCCGTGCTCGCGACCCACCTGTCGGAAGTGATAAAGCGTTACGGCGCCGATCTGCTCACCAGGCAGGAAGTGCAGAAGCTCATTGACCTCGTGAAGGAGAACAACCCGGCGGTGGCGGGAGAACTCACCGGCGTGCTTGGTTTGGGCGACGTCCAGAAAGTGCTTCAGAATCTGACCCACGAGCAGGTGCCGATTCGCGATCTCGTGACCATCTTCGAGACGCTGTCAGATTTCGGGCGTTTCGCGAAAGGAGTGGACTTCCTCACCGAGCGCGTGCGGGAGTCGCTGTCGCGCGTGATCACACTGCGCCTTCAGGACGAGAGCGGCGTTCTGTCGGTCTTCGCGCTTTCCCCGAGGCTCGAGCAGAAAATAAAGGATTCGATGCAGGGCGATCTCAATCAAGGCTGGCAGTTGGGACTGTCGCCCGCCGAGACGCAGTCGGTCGTCAAATCCGCGTCCGCCGCCGCTGAACAGATGGCCATGGCCGGCCTCACCCCGATAATTCTGGCGCATCCCGACGTGAGGTTCGTCGTTCGAAAAATAATAGAGGGAACGCTTCCTCAACTTTTTGTTATATCCTATAATGAAATCGCTCAGGGCGCGCAGTTGAAGTCCTTGGGGACGGTGGAATAAATGAAAGTGGAACAACAGATAGAATACGAAGCCTCGAGCGACGCCGAGGCCATAAGGGTCGCGCGTGACCGTTTGGGCCGCGAAGCGGTGATATTGTCGAGCAGGCCCGTCAAACGGGGAGGATTTTTCGGGCTTTTCAGGCGTAACGCGCTGTGGGTTACCGCCGGCGTATTGGTGCCTGATCATGACGACATCGCCAAGGAGTCGCGCGAGCGGATGGTCGCTTTTCAGCATCTGCTGGAGGTGCGGAGAGCGGTCGAGGGCGTCGTGCCGCCGGAACGCCCCGCGCGCGAGTCCGGGACCGCCTCGGCTTTTTCGAATCCGGCCGTGACGCCGGTTCAATCCGCGAAACAGGCTTACGAAGCGAACAGTGTTCCAGTCGACGCCGGGCCGACAGCGCGCGAAGTCGACGAGATAAAGGAGATATTGAGCCGCGTGCTCTCGCGTTTGGAAGACGACGGCGTTCCGTCCCAAGCACGGGACATTCCGATCGACGAAAACGTCAAAAAACTGCTCGACGCGGACGTCGACAGGGACATAGCGGACAGCGTCGTGACCAAGTTCAAGGCGAGCGATTCGCGGGCGCCGTTCGAGAAATGGCTTCCAACCGCGATAAACACGCTGGGAACCGATCCGGCGAGCGCCATGGGCGGGAAGAAAATCCTTTTCGCGGGGTCGACGGGAGTGGGCAAGACCACCACGATAGCGAAGATCGCGGCGATGCAGTCCCTCTGGGGCAATAAAAAAGTGGTGCTCATGACGGCGGACACCTACAGAATAGCGGCTGTGGAACAATTGCGCACGTACGCCAAGATTTTGGGCATTCCCATAGAGATAATCGCGGATCAAAAGGATATGCCCGGCATCTTGAAAAAACACCGCGAGGCGGATCTCATCCTGATGGACACGGCGGGACGGAGCCATTACGACGACGGCAGAATAGAAGAGCTGCGGTCGCTTTACGAAACGTTTTCGCCGGACGCCGCGCATCTCGTGGTAGCGGCGAACATGAAATACCGCGATATGCTGAGCGTGATAGACCGTATGGGCGTGGTCCCGATATCGGCGCTGCTCTTCACCAAACTGGACGAGACATCGACTTACGGCACCATGTTCAACGCCATGTGGGACTTCGGCCTGCCGGTGTCGTTTTTCACGGTCGGGCAGAACGTGCCGAACGATATAGAAGTAGCGCGAAGCGAAAGGTTCGTCGATCTCCTTTACGGCGGCACGCCGGTTCAGGGAGGGCAGTCATGAACCCGGCTGCAATGGCGGCCGCGCCGGCTAAATACAAAGACCAGGCCACAGCTTTGCGCGACCTGGTGTCGGATAAAAAGGACGTTCTCCCGCCGAGGGATAAAACGACCGGCATGATGTCCATCGCGGTACTGAGCGGAAAGGGCGGCGTCGGAAAGAGCAACGTCTCCGTGAACCTGGCTCTGGCGCTGGCTGACAAGGGGCTCGACATCGCCATTCTCGACGCCGATCTCGGCCTCGCCAATATAGACATCCTGTTCGGAGTGACGCCGAAATTCAACCTGGGACACGTCATGCGCGGAGAAAAGGAACTGTCCGAAGTGGTGCTGAAGGTGGGGGAGAGGTTGTCGATAATTCCCGGAGGCGTGGGCCTGAGAGATCTCGCGGAAATGGACGAGCAGAGTCAGTCGTGGATGATAAACAGGATGTCGTCCCTGGAGGAAGGGACCGACCTGCTCATAATCGACGTAAGCGCGGGAATTCACAAAAACGTGCTGTCCTTCGCGATGTCGGCCGATATGGTCGTGCTGATCACCACTCCTGAGCCTACCGCCATACGCGATTCGTACGGCGTACTGAAGAGTCTTTGTCAGGCCACCAACGGCGCCATCAGGATCGGTCTTTTGGTGAACATGGCAAGCGACGTAAAGGAAGCCCTTCTCGTGGCGAAGAGAATTATCTCGGCGGGCGAACAGTTTCTCAATTTCAAAACCCCGTATCTCGGATGCGTGCTCTGGGATTTGGCGATTCGCGAGTCCGTCAAAAAGAGGAAACCTCTGCTCCTGAACAAGGCGGAATCGGTTTCATCCCAGTATTTCAGGGCGCTGGCCCAGAAGATATACGAATTATCCGAAGAGGAACAGTTATCGGAAAAAACGGAGCGGCGCGACACGTTCCTTTTGCGTCTGCTGCGTCAGGGCGGAAACGGTAAAGCGGCGGATGTAAGAGATTGAAACGGTGACCGGTTATAAATAAATTGCCGGCAAACTTAGCCACATACTCGACATCGTTATAACTTGAAAAAAGCGGTGATCCGGGATTTTACAGCGTATTATCATTAATATATTATACAAAATACGTTTCGTTGTCTGGTATAGAAATGCTTGATCAGTTATAATAGGGCCAGCTACGCTCGTAACCCGAATTTTTGTTTTTTTATTGGTGAAGTGTATCCGCAAGATACCGGTGAATGATGCGCGAATAATGATTGTCAGAGCTTCCGCGAACGATTATTTTATCGGTCGTCTCCGTAACGGATGACGGAAGCGCGTTTTACATCTTTCCGAATGGCGGCGGGGAATTTCATGACTGGATATAACGATGAAAAAACCTGATAAGATCAAAATTCTGGTAGTCGACGATTCGGCGTTTATGCGCAGGGTAATAGCCGATATTCTTTCCGAGGACCCGAGGTTCGAGGTCGTTGGCCGCGCGAGGAACGGGGCGGAAGCGATGGAAGCCGTTCGGACTTTGTCCCCCGACGTGGTCACCTTGGACATGGAGATGCCGGGAAAGAACGGAATAGAAGTCCTTGAGGAAATCATGGATTTCAAACCCGTTCCGGTTGTGATGGTGAGTTGCCTCACCAAAAAAAACGCGAATGAGACCATGCGGGCTCTCGATCTCGGCGCGGTCGATTTTGTCACGAAACCTTCCGGAAATATATCCCCCGATATGCGGAAGGTCGGCGACGAATTGCGCCGCAAGGTAGCGGGCGCAAGCCGCGCGATTTTCCTCGGCCCGCGCGGCGCCGGAAAATCGCCTCATGCCCGCGAGCCGTTCCCGCCTCCCCCGCGCCGCGGCGCTTCGAAGGGAAAATTCGAGATGCTTGTGATAGCGGCGTCCACCGGAGGGCCCAAGGCGCTTCAGGAGATCATTCCCAACCTATCCGGCGATTTCCCCCTGCCGGTGATGATTGTTCAGCACATGCCGCCCGGTTTCACCACCTCTTTTGCCAAACGTCTCGACGAGCGGAGCGGATTGACCGTCGTAGAGGGGCGCGACGGAATGCCGGTCAGAAAAGGTACGGTCGTCATAGCGCCGGGCGGTTACCACCTCATGGCCGAAAGAAAGGGAGCGGACATACTTTGCAAACTTGCCGGGACTCCGCCGGTGCGCTCCGTGCGTCCGGCGGCCGACGTCCTTTTTACGAGCGTGTCCGAGACGGCTTGCGGTAGCGTTCTGGCGCTGATATTGACAGGTATGGGGAAGGACGGGCTCGACGGCGCGAAAACCCTGAAGGACAAGGGCGCGTACATAATCGCGGAGAGCAGGGAGACGAGCGTGATTTTCGGAATGCCCGGCGCCGTTGTCGCCGCCGGGCTGGCGGACGAGGTGCTGCCTCTGTACGCCATCGCGGAAGGATTGGAGCGCGTGGCGCGGTGACGTTTTTAAAAATTTTTTAAAACGATAATTCCTCTGTCGGACGGTTTTGATAGATAATGGGAGCGTTGGGAGGCGGTATCATGGCTGACAGGATGGATATGAATCAGTATTTGGGGGCGTTTTTGGACGAGGCCGGCGACAGTCTGGAACACCTGAACGAGTTGTTGCTTTCCGCAGAACAGAATCAGAGCGATATGGACATAATAAACGAGATATTCCGCGTGGCGCATACTTTCAAAGGCATGGCGGCCACAATGGGATTCCAGTCGATGGCGGCCCTCACGCACGCGATGGAGGACGTGCTCGGCTTGGTGAGATCCGGCAATCTCGTCCTCACATCCGACGACGTAGATATTCTCTTCAAATGCCTGGACACCCTTACGGCCATGGTCGACGGCATAAGGGACGGGCACAGCGACGCCGACGTAGAATCGGAGCATCTGACGAAAGTCCTGCGCGCGAGAAGGGACCATCCGGAAGGCGCGATAGCCGACGCCGTGCCGGACGCCAATGAATTTATCGGAGGAAAACACGCTTCCGGCGCGCCGGATTTCACGGAACAGGAACTCGATTGGATCGCGTCCGCCAATATGGCCGGAATGAAGATATATGAGATAAAGGCGACTCTCGACAAAAACTGTATGCTGAAAGCCGCGAGAGCGTATATGGTGGTGACGCTCGTCGGGGATCTCGGCGATATCATCAAAGCCGTTCCCGGCGTGGAAGACCTCGAAAAAGAGGCGTTCGGGATGGATTTCACGATTTACGCGGTTTCGAGGAACACGCTGGAAAATATTATCTCTCAGGTGGAGCGTATCGGGGAAGTCGCCGAAGTGAAAGGGACAGAGCTGGATATCGAAAAATTGAAAGCCTCCGCGGATGAAACGCCGCCGCGGGCCGCGCCTCAAGACGCCGCGCCCCAGTCCAAAGCGCCTGAAGAGACAGCCGGGACGAAACCGGCCGAGTCCCCGCGCGCGCCTCATCCGGATGAACATCAAAAAACCGGGGCCGACGCGAAAAAAGACGCGCCGAAAACCGGAAACAGGACGGTCAGGGTCGATATCGGACGCCTCGACAAGCTGATGAATCTGGTGGGCGAACTCGTCATAGGGCGGGCGAGAATCGAGCGCCTGGTTCAGGAATATCAGCTAAAAGCGTTTGAGGATCCGCTTTCCCAATTGGGACGGATATCGGGCGATATCCAAGAATTGGTGACGAAGCTCAGAATGGTTCCGATGTCGACGGTTTTCGACCGGCTGCCGAGGCTCGTCCGCGACCTGTCGCGCCAGATGAGCAAGGAGATACGGCTTCAGCTCGAAGGCGCGGAAACCGAACTCGACCGCACCGTCATAGACGAAATCGGCGACCCGATGGTTCACGTCCTCCGGAATTCACTCGACCACGGCATCGAGACGTCCGATATCCGCGAATCACAGGGGAAGCCGCGCGCGGGCACCATCGTCATGGCGGCGTATCAGGAGGGCAACGGCGTTATAATAGAGGTAAAGGACGACGGCGCCGGAATAGACCCCGAGAAAGTCAAAAAGAAGGCTCTCGAAAAGGGCATAATCACTCCCGAACAGGCGGCCGCGTTTACCGAGGCCGAAGCCGCTCAAATAGTGATGCTGCCCGGTTTCAGCACGGCGGATAAGGTGACCGACCTTTCGGGGCGCGGCGTGGGCACGGACGCCATAAAAAACAAGGTCGAATCTCTCGGGGGGCAATTCCAGATATACTCGAAGTTCGGCTCGGGCACCAGGATCGTGATACGCCTCCCGCTCACGCTGGCGATAGTGCTGGCGCTCCTGATAAAAGTGGGCGAGGAAATTTACGCGATATCCCTCGAAAACGTGGAAGAAACCCTGCTCGTTCACAAAAAGGACATCAAATACGTCCACGGGACTCCCGTCACCACGGTAAGGGGCGAAATACTGCCGCTGGCGGACCTGTCGGCGATCATAGGCACGCCCGACGGACGCTCCGACGCGGAAGAAAATCCGGTCGTAGTCGTGAGAGTGGGCAGAAACCGTTCAAGAGTGGGATTTTTGGTGGACGCGTTTGTGGGTCAGCAGGAAATCGTCATCAAGCCGCTGGGCAAGCTTCTTCTGAAGGTGAAGGGCATAGCCGGCGCGACCATCCTCGGGGACGGAAACGTCGCGTTGATACTCGACGCGGCGTCCCTGTAGAGAAAGGGAAAGTATCTTTTTTCATGGACTATCACGACAAATTCACGAACATCCATATGGACGTCATCCAGGAGGTGGGCAATATCGGCGCCGGCAACGCCGCGACCGCGCTTTCGCGCCTGTTGGGGCGAGCGGTCGATATGGACGTTCCGATCGCGGAAATAGTTCCCATATACGACGTGACGGGCCATTACGGTTCTCCCGAGATGAGCGTCTGCGCGGTATTGGTTAGGACGGAAGAGGAATTCGCGTGCAGCCTCATTTTTATAATCGATGAAAAAAAAGCGGATATAATCGCCGATCTCATGATTCCGACGGATTTGTCCGGGATGGACGAGTCCGAGCGGACGCGGATAAGAAACAGCGCCATCGCGGAACAGGGCAATATCGTTTTGGGCACGTTTCTGAACGCGCTTTCCACAATAACCGGATGGCCCCTGCCGACTTCGACTCCATCCGTGGCGCGCGACATGCTCGGATCGATAATGAGTTTGGCGGCGTCGATATTCGGATTCGTGGGGGAATCCGCGATGCTCATAAAGACAAATCTGCATATCAGGGGCTTGGACGACGAAGGGCTTGGCGGGACGGTCATCATGATTCCCGATCCCGGATCGCTCGAGCGCCTGCTCGAAAAATTGGGGATGCTGTAAATCATGAAACAGCCTATACCGATTCACGTCGGGATGGCCGATCTCGTGGTCTCAAAGCACCCGGCCACTTTGACAGCGCTTGGTCTGGGTTCATGCATTGGTTTGGTCATATTCGATCAGCTTTCGAGGACGGCTGGAATGGCACATATAATGCTTCCCGACAGCAGCGAGGCGCATAAGGTCTCCAGGCCGGGCAAGTTCGCGGATACCGCCGTACCGTTGCTTTTGGATGAATTGTATAAACTCGGGACGGTAAAAGCGCAGCTTCGCGCGAAAATGGCCGGAGGCGCCCGGATGTTTCCCGTGTCCGGGAAGGCGGATCATGCCATATTTTCCGTCGGAAACCGCAATATCGAGGCGACGACGCGGATGCTGGGCGCCGCAGGGATAAGGCTTGTGGCGTCCGACACCGGAGGCAGCAAGGGGCGGAGCGTGGAATTCAGCACGGAGACACTGAAATTTGCGGTGAAAATCCTCGGAACCGGGACTAATGAGATATAAGCCCGAAGAGGCAGGTGAGCGGGAGAGTGGACAACGAAAAATTGTGGGAGGAATACGCGCGTTCTCGCGAACCTCGCATTAAAGACGAGATAGTCAAGAGATTCCTGCCGCTGGTGCGGTACGTGGCATTGAGGATGTCGGTGAGGTTTCAGGTGGGTATCGATTTTGAGGATATCCTGAGTTTCGGGGTTTTGGGCCTTCTTGACGCGGTGGACCGTTTCGAGCCGAAGCGCGGTTTCGTGTTTCAGACGTTCGCCGTGCCCCGTATCAGGGGGGCGATATTGGACGAACTGCGCAGGTACGACTGGATATCGAGAAGCGGGCGGGAAAAACTCCAAAAATTCGAGCGCGCGCTCGAGGACATAGCGAAAACGAAAGGCCGCACCGACGACAAATCACTGATGTCGGCGATGGGAATGGACGAACAATCCTATAAGGATTTGCTCGACATAGCGAGCAGGTCTTATGTGGTCTCGCTGGACGACGTCCTCGCGCTGGACGACTGGGACATGCAGAGGGAGGACGTCGTTGACGGCGACCGGCCCAGCGCGGTCGATATGATCGAGCAAAACGAGGAAACGGAGATAGTCGTCGGCGCGTTGAAAAAACTTCCCGAACGTGAGCGCACGCTGTTGTCTCTCTATTATTACGAAGGGCTTACGCTGAAGGAAATAAGTCTCGTCCTTGGCGTAACGGAGTCGAGGGTTTCTCAGCTTCACGGAAGGGCTCTTTCTTTGCTGAGAGCGGAAATCAAATCGTTGTCTGATATTTGACGAAAAATGGAGGGGTTGTCAATGAACAAAGGATTTGAGCTAAACATAACGGAAGAAGGTGTTTTTCTCGTCGTGGCGCCTGATTGTACCGCTTCCATCGGAGAAATCATAAGCGCCCTCAAGGAACGCGGCGTCACGAATTACGACGGCAACGAGGTGAAGAACGCGTTTGACAACAAACAGGGAGCCCCGGTACGCGTCGCCGATCCCCGCGAGGATAAGGAAGAGGATAAAGACGGGGGCGAGGGGCGCGAGGCGGATTTCAGGATCAAAATATCCGAGGACGCGCTCACCTGCGAATTGTGGCTGATTCCGCCCTCGGGCGACAAGGCGATGCCGACTTTGGAGAACGTGAAGGGTTTCATGAACACGCACGGCGCCGTTTACGGGCACGACGAGGATGCCATAAAAGAGATGATAACCGCTCCGATCGTCAAACAATGGGTCGTCACAGCCAAGGGCAACGCCCCGGAGAACGGATGCGACGCCAAAATAAATTACAAGACGGATATCGACATCTCGAAGCCGAAAACGGTCGGCGAAAACGTCGACATGAAGGAATTGGGCGCGGTTATCAACGTCATTCAGGGACAGGAAATCGTCGAAAAGACGCCGCTCGTCCAGGGACGGGACGGGATGACCGTCACCGGCAAAAAAATTCCCGCGTATGTCGGGAAGGACAAAAATATGCCGCTGGGAAAGGGTTTGGTGCTCTCGGATGACAAACTGCGTCTTTACGCGGAATTCGACGGCAACCTCATAACCAAGGACGGTAAATTATCCGTCAGCCAGGTGTTCGATGTAAAAGGAGACGTCGATTACGGCATCGGCAACATCGATTTCATAGGCACCGTGATGGTGCACGGCAGCGTGAGAGAGGGCTTCGACGTCCGCGCCGGCGGCGACATAGTCGTTGATGGCGTGGTAGAGGGGGCCACGCTGAAATCGGAGGGAAACCTGACGATAAAGACCGGCATCCGCGGCACCGGGAAAGCGACCGTCATCGCCAAGGGCGACGTGAGCGTGTCTTACATAGATCAGGCGAAAGTGCGTTCCGGCGGAAACATTGCCGTATCGGAAGCCATACTTCACAGCGACATAGGGGCGCGGGGCGAAGTGGTGGCGGCAGGCAGCAAAAAGGGGCAAATAATCGGCGGGATGATACAGGCCGGAAGCGAAGTTACCTGCGAGGTTCTCGGAAGCGATATGGGCACCAAGACCGAAGTGATAGTCGGAGATATTCCCGAACTGGCCGAGGAGAAAAAGCGCGCCGATGAAAACCTTAGCCAGCTCCAGGAACAACTCGAAAAAATCGAGGCGAACGTAGGTTTTCTGAAATCCCTTCAGCAGAAAGGGCCGCTGCCGGGGGACAAACAGGCGATGCTGACCCGCATGACCAAGGCGAAATTCCAGCTGAGGGCTCAATGCGACGCCACCAAAAAAAAGATCGGGGAGTTGTCGGACGAGCTGGAAAAAAGTAAATCGGCGGGATGCGTGCGCGTCAAAGGCACCTGTTACCCGGGGGTGACGCTGACAGTATGCGGAGTGCGGTATATCGTCAGAGAGAAGTTGAAATTCACTAGGTTCGTCTGCAAGGACGGCGAGGTCAAGATAAAGTCCTTCGATTGATGAAAGCGTTTCGGTCATGAGGAGCTGAAGTGATGATTCGTCCGATAGAGTCGAGCATGTCGCTTTATACCGTCGATCACAAGGCACATCAGGCGCAGAACGCTCCCGACGCGCACATGGCGCAGGCCATGCAGCAGAACGAGCTGATAAAACACAATCAGAAACAGGCCCAAATGGTGCAAAAAATGCCGGAGACCGAGGGCGAAGTGAAAATTCGCGACGGAGATTCCGAAAAAAACAAGGGCGGCCGCGGAAAAAAACGGAAGAAAGAAGAGCGTCCCGAGGAAGAGCCGGAAACCGGCAAGGGAGCGCCGAGCGAAGCGAGCGGAGGGGGCTTGAATTTTCTGGCGTGACGCGAGCGTCCGAAAGCGCCGGAGAATATGACAAAGCATGAACAATATTAAACTGTCGCTGGGATATCTGACGATCAATTCGCGTGAAAACTATTTCAGGGGGGCCGCTCTGGTAACGGATTCGAGAGGCATACCGACCGATTTTCGTTATACGGAGCCGGTGTGCCCAACAAAACTGGAGCGTGTCCTCTACGGCAGTGCTTTGGACATATATCTCAGGGAAGATATCATCCTGGACAACCTCTTGGACGCGGTGGAAGCCAAGCCTTCCATGTGGCTTTTGACCGACGAGACTCTTATCGCTCCTGTCCAGAAAATTTCGAGACTTCCGGCCGTCGTGATCGGCGCGTCGGCGCGTTTTCCGCTCGAGTACAGCGGCCAATGCGAACCCACTGGTGAATCGGGCGTGTTCATGTTTCAGGCCGACAACATCAGCGCGCCCCTGCGGCTCACGGTCTCCCCTGAGAACATCGCCAGGATAAACCAGTTAACGCAGATGCTGACGTCGGCGGCGGAGTGCATGGAGCTGATGGAGCCGTTTTCCCGCGTAGAGCGCGCCCTCGATACCGTATCGGAATCGGAATCCAAACAGTAAATGGCGCTGTTTTCCGAGATCGCCCAAAAACTCTCGCGGATTTTTCTGGGACGAATCGTCGTCAGGAGTTTGGACGATATTCACGGGAGCAAGCCCGCGCGTATAGATACGCACTTTCGCGGGGCGGAAGTAAAACCTCTCAGGGCGGAGCCCCGCGTGAACGCGGCCATGTTCGTCCGGTGGAAAACCTTGCGGGCCAAAAGCGCCGGGTCGTTGTTATGCGGCGAATTTTCGAAAAAATTGGGGACGGAAGGCATGAGTTTCGACGCCGCGCGTAAATTGAAAGTCAAAAGATTGAAGTTCAACCTCAAACGCAGGGCCAAGCCGCGTCACGCGATCGCGCTCATGCACAGGACGCCCTCGACGAGACGGAACCGCGTCAATTACCTGAAAAAGCCGCCGAAATTCGAGCGCGCCACCCTTTTGGCCCTGTATTCGCCCATTTTTCAGGAAAAAGTTACAAAAAGCGCGCTCGACAAGTCTAGCGGAAATCTTTTATTCTGGTATGATAATAAACGTATAAAAGCGGGGGAAAAGAGCCATTTGCTGCTGCTTCGCGTGTTCGATTGGAGAGAGCCCCTAAAATGGTTATGGCTGTCCGCCGACAAAAAAATCGGTTGATACCGCCTTTGCGGGAGCGCGCGGCTTCCCGGGGATATAAATAAATCAAAAATTGGAGGTAAGGCTTACCTATGGGGGAAGAGAAAGCGGCGAACGCCCCGGCAGTCAGCGTAGGGGACGTAGTGACCGGGACGGTGGAACATATCGCGAATTACGGCGCGTTCGTGAGGTTGAAAAACGGCCAGAAAGCGATGATCCATGTTTCGGAACTGTCCTACAACTTCGTCAAGAATGTCGGGGATGTGCTGACACTTTCCCAGCAGGTAACGGCCAGGGTCATCAAAATCGATGACAGGGGCAGAGTGGATCTTTCGATAAAAGCCCTCCAGATGAAAGAACCGAAACCTGTCCGCCGCGAGGAGGAATTTGAGAAAAAACTCACGTTTTTCATGAAGCAGAGTGACGAAAAAATCGCCGACCTCAACAGCAAAATAAAAGATTCAAGGGGCGGAAAGAGACACCCCGGCAAAAAATGACGGCAAGTTGAACCGCGGACACCGCACGATTTTTTTCACCCGAAAAGACAGCGATTTTATCGAGCGCGGCCGCGTGGTGCGCGGCGCGGCGTACGGTATGATTCTCGGGACGCCGCGCAGGTGCGAATGGGGCGCTCCGCAGGTGTTGATGTGCGCCGCCGAGAAGAAATCGAGACCGTTTCCCACCACATACTGGTTGTCGTGTCCTTTTCTGACGCGGACAGCCGCGCGGTTGGAGGCCGAAAACGGCGTGCGTTCGATGGAAGATCTGCTGGAGCCGCGCGCGGACGAGTGGAGACGTTTCAACCTGTTTTTCGCCATGTTGAGGATATCCGTGATGCGAACGGAGAGAAAAAACTTCGCGAGACGCTACGCGCGGCGGCGATTTGATTCGCTGAGGCTTGGCGGAGTCGGCGGAATCACCCGCTCGGCTCGCCCCAGCGTCAAGTGTATTCACCTGCAAATGGCGTCGTATCTGGGTACCGGTTTTCATCCGGCGTCCGACTGGATGTCCGAACGAATAACCCGATGGGAGTGCGCGGAGGGTTTTTGTGTGATGACGCCTTGCGCGGCCGGCGAGTCAGCGCCGCCCGGGAAGGTAAAGCAGGGTTCCCGCGATCGTCGTGACGGGCGCGACAAGGACGAGACCGAAGCTGCCGGCGATCGTGTGCAAAATTTCCGCCGCCACGTAGCTCATGTTGAGGATATTGGCGTTAGGTATTCCCTGCCCCATAAAAAGCATCAGCATGACCAAGTATCCGCCGCTGTAAGCGAGAAGAAGGGTCGTCGTCATGGTGCCGATGACTGACCGTCCGATAGTATTGCCGGAAATGAACAGCTCTTTGCGGGAAATCTCCGGATTATGGCGGACAATCTCGCTCATGGCCGCCGAGATGTCCATAGCGAGATCCATGACGGCTCCGGAAGCGGAAAGGACGACGCCGGCGATGAAAATACGGGTGAGGTTGAGGTGAGTAAATCCCGAGTACAGCAGCGTCTCCGAAAAAGGGCGAACCGCGCCGCTGATCCGGAAGGGATGAGTGAAACAGAGCGTCATGAACGCGGTTATCCCCAAACCTATAGCCGCGCCCAGAAAAGCCACGACGCCCTTCTTATTGAGTCCCGCGACCAAAAATAAAATGACCGCGGACAAAACGCAGACGATCGTGAAGTTCAGAAAAACAGGATCTACGCCTTTCAGCAAATTCGGAATGGTCAGTTTCCACAGAACCAGCCCAGTGAAGAAAAATGAAAGTATGGCCTGAAACCCGAAAAAACCTCCGTAGAAAAGCAAAAAGAGCGAAAAAACCGCCAGCAGGATAAGCTCGATTCGCAAACGGTAATGATCCGCCGTGTGCGCCCACGTAATGACGCCGCCGCTGGACGCGATGTTCATCAAGGCGTGTTCCCCGGGCGCGAAAACTCTGTCGAGTTCCATCTTCCCAAGGAAGTGGTTGCCGGTGCGGATGATTTGTCCTTTCCACTTTCCGCCGAGCAACTCCACCTCAACCCCCTGAGAACCCGAAAGAACCAGGCCGTGCTGTTCCATATGAGAATTGTCGACGGCGACGACCCGCCCTTCCGCCTGTTCGGTATCCTTCGGCAGGCGATCTTCGAATCCTGTGGGAAGAAAATACAACCCCACGCACAAAAGAAGGACTACGCACGAAAAAACGATATCCTTCCTTTGCGCTCCGTGGAAAAAAGGGGAAAAACGCTTATCCATGGGGGAAAAACCCGCAGACTCCGCCCGCATCCGCCGGGGAGCCTGCTCCCCGGACTCTCTCGGCTTTCAATTCGACTTTTCGAGATGCCCGGCCGCGACGACTTTCCTGAAAATATCCGTGTTGTCGTAGTAGCCGTTGAACTGTTCCTGCCCCACGCCGACAGCGGAAACGGGCGTCGGCAATCCCGTATGCGCGTAGGTCGTCCAGCCGATGCCGGCCTTGTGGTTCAGGATGTGCGTCAGAGTTACGGTGAAAGGCTCGTAAGTCCCGTAGGAAATGTAATAAACATCGTCATCCGCTGGCCGTTCGGCGCGGTCTTTCACGCTCATGGCGAACGCCTCTTCCAGATCCGCCATTTCGTAGTCTTTGAGAGCCATGCCCAAAGTCTCGTAAGCCTCGGCGTCTCCCGCTTTGGCGCGTTCGCTCAACTTCTCCGTTTCTTCCTTGCCGTAACGTTTCAGTCCGAAAAAGCTCTCCACCAAAGGCAGGGCGTCTTCCAATTCCGCGTTGGGATTTGTTTTTTTGAAAGCGGCGAATTCCGTGTTGAAAGCGATATAGGAACCTTTTTGAGTCCCGAGTTTCTTCAAAAACGCGTCGTAATGAGTCCCGGCGAACCCAACCGTCATACCGCCCGTTTCATGATCGCCCGTGACCACGATCAACGTTTCGTCAGGATGTTTTTTGTAAAATTCATAGGCGACTTCCACAGCGTCATCGAGGGTGAGGACGTCATTAACCGTGGCGACGGCGTCATTGGCGTGGCACGCCCAGTCGACCTTGCCGCATTCCGCCATCATGAAAAAACCGCCGGGATTGTCGAGAACTTCGATCCCTTTCGCGACGAATTCCGCGAACGTGATATCTCCTTCACTACGGTCGATTGCGTAAGGGAGAGCGGCGTCGTCATCCAACACGGGGTTGATCGCGAGGATTTTATCGTCACCGGCTTTTATTTTGTCAAAGCCTTCCCGGGTGTCACAGACCGTGTATTCGGCCTCTTTCAATACATCAAAAATATGTTTTTGATCGTTTTTGGCGCCTTTAGGCTGCCTGAAACCGCCGCCGCCGAAAAAGTTGAACCGGCTCTCGGGGATCTGCAGGGCGATCTCGTAGTAAAAATCGCGGTGAGGCGAGCAGGCGTAAAAGGACGCCGGCGTCGCGTGTTCGATGGAAACCGTGGAGATGATGCCGACTTTCATCCCCTTGTCTCTGGCCATTTTCGCCATGGAGACGTATCTCTCCGTCGCCGTCGGATCCATTCCCACGACCCCGTCCCGGGTTTTGTGCCCTGTGGCGATAGCCGTCCCGGAGGACGAAGAGTCCGTAATCAGGGAATTGGCGGAATACGTGCTGGAAAATCCCTGGCCGGGGAAAGAACTCATCAGCATACGCTGGATCGAGGGTTTGAAATCCGTGACGCCATTGCCGCGGGGGAATTTATTTTCAGCGCGTAAAATAGCCAGTTCCAAATCTTTTGGGTTGTTTCGGCTCGCGAGGTAAAGCTCCGCCGCGTTTCTTTGAGGAATTGACGTTCCGTCCCCGATAAACACGAAAATATACTTGGCCCGATTCTCCGCCGCCCCCATACCAGCCAGCAACAGGACAAGCACCAAAGCAGACAAAACAGCGCGCGGTTTCTTGTTGATTTCTCTCATGATTAACGCCCCCTCAATTATAAAAATATTGACGTTCCGAATTGTATCATAAATTATGATATAGTTGCTTTTCTAATGATTTTCATTATTGTGAACGCTTTATCCGCACGCAAGGGTTTAAGCACACAATAATCTCAAACTGAACACCTGCTGACGTAACAGGTGTTCAGGTAATTACGGCTTTGTAAGTTAGCGCTCATACGGTTCCGCGGTGTTTGTGACCGCGAAACTCGGGTTAGAGGCTGTCAAAGTCGAGAGCGAGGGAAAGGTTACAGACGTATGAAAACAGTTGTTATGATTCCAATAAAGTTGAACAACGAACGGGTACCCGGGAAAAATATCAAAAAATTTTTTGACGGAACGCCGCTGATGGCGCTGATTCAAAAAACCTGTCTTGGCGCGGTTAGTCTCAATGAAGTATATGTCTATTGCGGTAACCCGGAGGTTCAAAAGAATGTAGTAAACGGGGTTCGGTATTTACAGAGGCCGGACTGTTTAGACTCTGACGAGGTTAATTGCAATGATATAATTCGCGAATTTATGAAATCGGTCTCCGCGGATGTATATGTCGTATCACACGCAACGAGTCCGTTTACTCGAAGCGGGAGCATTGATATTTGCGTTCAGAAAGTGGTTTCGGGAGAATTCGATTCGCGTTTATCGCGAAAAAAATACAGGAGTTTCTGTGGAAAAACGGAACGGCAATGAATTTTGATGTTCAGCATTTTCCTCGAACACAGGATTTGACGCCAATTTTCGCAGAATCATCAGGGGCGTTTGTTTTCACGCAAGATACATTTCGAAAATACAATCGCAGGGTAGGTGTGAAACCGTACATACACGCTGTAGATACAATAGAGGCAATTGATATTGATCTTCCCATTGATTTCGATATCGCGAATGCAATTTATAAGGAGATTGTCAGCAATGAATGTTCAAATTAGTGATTGCACAATTCGTGACGGGGGTTACCTTACCTCCAAAAATTCCGCGCCTGAATTCATTCACGGAGTGATTGATGGATTAAAAAGGCTTCTACCTAAACTCCTCAAAAATTAGCGTAGACGCATCAACTACAAACGAATCCGAAAGATGTAAATCCAGCAACTGTTGTCAATACGCTATTTTTAAAGAATTTAACTTCTTTATAATTAGCA
>JAIRKI010000097.1 GCA_031260185.1 Synergistaceae bacterium
CGAAATTGTCCATCGCTTCAAGTATCCCCCAACCCGCGGGGCTCTGCCCCGGACCCCGCAAGGGGACCAGTCCCCTTGCCCCCTTATTAATTTTTTTATTTTCACCCGCAGGGTGAAAATAAAAAAATTTAAGAGGGTGCAGGGAGCTTGCTCCCTGCCGGGTGCGGGCGGAGCCTGCGGGTTTGATCCCGCGGAAAACGTTTTCGAGGCTGCCGTAACGCCGCAGCGCCTCTCCGACGCCCGACAGGAAACGGCACATTTCCTCGCCGCCGTTGAAGCGGTGCTTGAAGTCGGAGAGACGTGAAAATAGTGAGGAAAAATCGCTTCCGGCGAGCGCGTCCGCCGGGTTTTTTCCGAGAACGTCAAGCACGCGCCGCACACTCGCCAGAATGGAAGCCACGCGCCCGTACGCGAGCGACGAAGCTATGAGGCCGACCACTTCCCTGTCGGCCGGCGAGTCGTACATGTACAGGAATTCGAGCGGATCGGGCGAGACGTACTCTCGTCTGTTGAACTCCGAGTATAACTCCTCCAGCATGTCGCGCGTATGTTGGAAGGACGCGGCGCATGTTTCCCCTGAGACCATGCCTTGGGCCTACGCCTCCGCCGGCGCGATTTCGGCAAACTCGCCAAAGACTTCTCTGGCGTTGCCGATCGTGGCGTCGATTATCTCGGCGGTGTGCGCGAGGGAGATGAATATCGATTCGAACGGGCTTGGCGCGAAATAGTCGCCGCGCGCCATCATACCGTGAAAGAATTTCGCGTAAAGGCCCGAATCGGACATTTTAACGGCATCTAGGTTCAGGGGAAGTTTCGGGGCGAAGAAAAATCCGACGATTGAGCCGAGGCGCGAGACGGAGATATCGATCCCCGCCGAGGACGCGGCTTGTTCGAGGCCCGTCGCGAAACGGCCGGACAAGTATTCCATCTTCTGATAAGCGGTCCGCGTGAGTTTGGAAAGCGTGGCAATGCCGGCCGCCATCGCGATCGGGTTTCCGGCGAGCGTTCCAGCCTGATACACGGGCCCCAGCGGCTGGAGCTTGTTCATGACATCCGCCCGTCCGCCCACCGCGCCGACCGGGAGTCCGCCGCCTATTATCTTTCCCAGACAAGTGAGGTCGGGGCGCAGTTTCTCCCTGTTCTGCACCCCGAATTCGGGAATACGGAACCCGGTGATTATCTCGTCGAATATGAGGAGCGCCCCGGCGTCTTCGCAGAGGCCCGCCAGCGAGCTGAGGAAGCCGGAAATCGGCGGGACCAGCCCCATATTGCCGGCCCACGGCTCCACTATCACCGCCGCTATTTCGCCGCCGCGTTCCACAAAAACTTTTGTCGCCGCCTCGATCGAATTGTACGGTATGACTATCGTGTCGGACGCGTTGGCCGCGGTTATGCCGGGCGACGTGGGAACGCCCAGCGTAAGCGCTCCGCTTCCGGCTTCCGCCAGCAACGAGTCGCTGTGCCCGTGATAGCAGCCGGCAAACTTGATTATCCTGTCGCGGCCCGTGAAAGCGCGGGCCAGGCGCAGGGCCGTCATGGCCGCTTCGGTGCCGGAGTTGACGAAACGAATTTTTTCGATGGATGGAAATTTCTCGATGACAAGTTCCGCAAGTTCTGTCTCGGCGACGCAGGGGGCCCCGTAAGAGGCCGATCGCGAGGCGGCCTCGCATATCGCCTTCGTCACGTCGGGATCCGCGTGTCCCAAAATCATCGGCCCCCAGCTCCCGACGTAGTCGCGGTACGTTCTGCCTTCCGTGTCCGTCATGTGAGCGCCGTTCGCCGACATTATGAAGACGGGCGTTCCCCCGACGGATTTCCATGCCCGGACAGGGCTGTCCACTCCCCCGACCAGAACGGCGCAAGCGCGTTCGTACGCTTCCCCGCCGTTGGTAAACCCGTACATGACGACCACCTCTTCCCCGAAAATCACGTTTCGGGGATATCTTACATCATACCGTCAGCCCGGTCACGATTTTGTGAGCCAATTGAAGAATCGTTCCAAAAATTCCATCGGACCACAAAACGGATATAATAGTTGGCAGGGAAAGCGGGGATAATCCCGCAGGTGAAAGGAGCAAAAAAGGCTCCGCAGAGAGCAAAAACAAAACAATAGTTAAAGGGAATCTCTAAAAATCCCGTTTTTGCGATATGCCGCTCTGATAAATACTGGATTCGTAATACTGAAATCTGTCTGAAAAAGGATTTTTAGAGATTCCCTAAAATTATAATATCTGTTCCATAAAACCCTCGATAAGGGGATAAGGCAACGTAAAATCAGTTTTTAAGAGGTTCCCACTCATGTTTTTTATGGCTCCCCGGCGAGGACTCGAACCTCGAACCTAGTGGTTAACAGCCACCCGCGCTGCCGATTGCGCCACCGAGGAATTTGAAACTCAGTATTTTGTATCCTAGCATATTTTCCGGTCATGTCAAGGCGCCAAAAAAGGCCCTGTCGCCGGACTATGATAATGTCACCCCTTAACGGGACAGTGAAAATGTCACCCCCCCCCCTTCTCCAAAAAGAGAAGAAGGAAGACGCGGATAGGGCGGCGCGGAAAATTTC
>JAIRKI010000133.1 GCA_031260185.1 Synergistaceae bacterium
TCCGCGCGCAAAGTCAAAGGCATAACCGATCTCATCGAAGCTGTCGGCGCCGACGTCGTTTATCTTCCGCCATACAGTCCGGACCTCAACCCCGTCGAAATGATGTGGTCGAAAATCAATGCGCGCTTGCGAAAAACAAAAGCGAGAACAAAACAATCACTCGATTTTGCCATTGGTAAAGCTCTCGACCTTGTTTCTCCGGCGGATATTTCCGGATGGTTCGCAAAAGATGAATATAGTATATAATAAATCAAACCGCTATAATATGAGTTGGATTATACAATTTCTACAAATTTGTAAATTTTATTTATAAATAATTCCTTAGTGTGAATACGCTCTAATTATGGGGTTTCGCACGGGGGAAAGGCGAGCCGCGCGGGAGCGGCATGAGAAAAATGGGAAAATTCGACGTACTGTTTCAAAACGATCCCGCTCTCGCGGGTGTCAAAACCGAACGCGCCGCTTCGAGACGCGGCGGGGCTGTATCGGGTCTGCCCGCCGGAACCTGGATATCGGACGGGGTCTATCGTGTTGAGACGCTGCGTGAGATCGGCGGTGTTCCCGAAAACGGCGGACTCGCGAATCCCGAAGAGTACAACGCGTTGCGCGAAATGGGCGCGGGAGAGCGCCTGTCGTTCCTCGACCTCGAGACGACAGGGCTCTCGGGCGGCACGGGCACTTACGCTTTCCTCTGCGGCCTGGGCGCGGTTTGCGGGAAATATTTCAAGGTCGTCCAGTTTTTTTTAAAAAACCCGGCGCACGAAGCCGAGTGGCTCGAAGCCGTGGACGCCGGCATCCCGAAAAACGCCACGCTGGTGACTTATAACGGCAAGACTTTCGACGTCCCGATGCTGAGAACCCGGCACGTGCTGTCGCGAATGTGTCCGCACTGGGAATCCTCGCCGCACGTCGACCTGCTTTATTTTTCGAGGAGATTCTACAGGGGACACCTCGAATCCTGCTCTCTCGGCAGCGTCGAGACGAATGTCCTGGGCGTGCGGCGCGCGAACCGGGACGTGCCGGGGGCGCTGATACCGGAGATATACGCGCGTTACCTGCGCACGGGCGCCGCCGCGTCTCTTCGGGGAGTTTTTTACCACAACGAACTCGACATAGCCTCGCTCGCCTCGCTGTACCGCCGCGTGTCGGACGCGCTTGCCGGAAGAGCGGGCCGGGGGCGCGAATTTCTGCGAGCGGGCGATATATGGAACGACATGGGAAAAACCGAGGCGGCCTCGCGGCTGTGGAAAATGGCGTTGGACGAGTCGGAATCGCGCGCGGAAGCCTCTCTGCGCATGGCTTTCGCCGCGAAACGCGGCATGGAACACGAGAACGCGAGAATCCGGTTCACCGAGGCGTTCCGTGAATTCTCCTCGCGCGGCGCTTCGCGCCACGCGGCCGAGCTGTTCGTCATACTGGAGGAACTCGCGAAATTGGAGGAACACAGGTTCATGCGTCCCGAACGCGCCCTGGCGCACGTGACGGCCGCGCTCGACGCCATGAGGCGCGCCCGCCGTTACGGCGAGGCGACGGACACGGCTCGCGCCAAAGCGATGGAACACCGGCGCGAACGGCTTCTCAAAAAAATACGCGCGCCGGTGTGACGAGCGCTATAATTGCCGCCGTAAGATAAAAATTGGAGGAGGCGCCGATACGGGATGAAAATTGAAATCGAACGGCAGATGCTCGTGCTGAAAGCGCTGGCGCGGAACCCGAGGGACATGGGAACGCTGTTTCCGAGTTCGTCCCGACTGGCCGGAACGATGGCCGGCGCCGTCTCGCCCCGCATGGCCAAAAACGGCGTACTCATCGAACTCGGCGCCGGCACCGGACCGGTCACGGAGGCGCTCCTGAAGCGCGGCATACCGCCCAAAAGGCTCATAGTGATCGAAAAGTCGCCCGCGTTAGCCGAATACATTCTGAAATGTTTTCCCCATGTCGACGTCCGTTGCCTCGGCGCGGAGGAAATGAGCGCGTGTCTGCCGGAGAGAACGCGGGTCAGCGCGATAATATCAAGCCTGCCCTTCCGCTCTCTTCCGAAAGAGGTGTCCGTCTCCATCATGCGCGAGGTGGAATGTACGCTGTCGTCGGGCGGCATATTCGTCCAGTTCACTTACGCGCTTGTCGGAAAGATGCCATTTATCCCGGCCGGGTTCAGGAGGGTCAGAACGCGTCTCGTGCCCTTCAATGTTCCTCCAGCCAAAGTGGAGGTCTATCTCAAGCCGAGAGGCAAAGACATCATAACGGTCCGCGCGCCGGCGGAACACTAAAATCGCGGTACGCACGGTATCCGAGAAATAAAAAAACGCCGGAAACCCAGTCAGTCTCCCGTAAGTACCCCGCCGCTTTGCGGCAGGATCAGTTCCTGTCCCATTATGAGTTTGTTAGGATTCCGAATGCCGTTCGCTCCCGCGATGAGCGTCCACAAGGAACCTTGGCCGTAGACTTTCTCGGCGATTATCCACAGGGTGTCGCCCCTGTTCACGCGGTATGTCCGGCCCGCCGCGAGTCCCCGCGGATCGAAGTCAACGATGCCGGGCATCTTCAAAGCGTCACCCTTGCGTTCCGCGGCCGCCTCATTGCCGCCGGAGGTTTTCTCTTCGGCAAAACTCGCGACTATCAGGCCCGGCAAGCGCTTTTCGACGGCGCCCCGCCCGGCGGCCGAAAACGGGTAAGGTATGAAGTCGTCGAATTTCGGACTGACATCGTCCTTCTTGTACGTGGACGCGTATTTTTTATAATGGTCGCCGAAAGAGCTCTCCGAGGGATTTTGGCCCACGATCGTGGCGGTCCCGCCGGCCCATCCCATCATCAGGTTGTATACGCGCGGGATCGCCAGTCCCGTTACGCAGATGAAGATCAATAAGATAAGACAGTTGAGGAACACGCTTATCCTGTGCCTCGCGACCATCGAACCTGGAGATTTCGCCATGCTCCGTATCTCCGTGACGGTTCTGCGGAGAGCGGGATTGCCGGGCTGCAATTCCAGAGCCCTGTTCCAGAGGTCCCGCGCTTTCTCATATTTGCCCTGCTGAAAATAAATGCGCGCCAACATATCCATCGCCTGAGGATTCCGCGAGTTTTCCCTGAAGATGAGGCGAAACAGGAGCGTCTCGGCCTCGAAGATGTCCACGTTCCACGCGATGTATTGCGCCCGCCAGACGATGACTGACTCCGCCAAATCCGCCATGGCCTTGACCTTGTCCATTCCGTCGATTATGTTCCTCGTGTGAACGCCCAGTCCGGAGTCTTTTTCGTCAGGCACGCCCGTCTCTGCCGGCAATTGATGATGCTGCGCGTGTTCCACCAAGCTCTAAGCCTCCTCTTTCGGAGCGACGTCTGTGTCCTTCGGCGGCGCGGCCGACGTCTTTCTGGGTTTTCTCGCCGCGGAAGCCCGCGTCTTTCGTACGGCGGGTTTTTCATCCGGCGTTTCGTCATTTTTCGGCGCCGCGTCCGTCTCGGCGGAGGAGCTTCCGCGCCCGGTCTTTTTGGGCGCCGGAGTTTCGGCGTTCACGTCCTCCGCGCTTTGTACCTCTTCGGCTTTGGCGGTCACGGCCGGAGTTTCGCGCTCCGCCTCGATGGGGGGCATATCGCCTGCGGTACCGACGGCCGCGTACGGAGGGCGTCCCACGACGATCTCTCCCATCTGAACTATTTCCCCATTGAAAATTATGGTGGGTTTCATCGCGTCGACCACCTGTTCGCGCGTCAAACCCGGAATTTCGCGGACCTCCGCGATTTTCGCCTCACGCTCCGACGGGGGAGTTCCTCCTATATGATCCACTATTTCGACGCCGTCCCGTGACATAGCCGCCCACATGCTTTCGAGCGCGTAAAGAGCGTCCCTTATCTCCCTGGGCATCCGCGACAATCCGTCCATCTTGCGCCCTATCCACCATATGCCCGTGCCGAGGTCTACGAGAAAATCGACCATCCTCGCCCTCTCGTCTTCCGCGACGCTCACGGCGCGCGAAATTTTGGGGGCTGCCATCTGTATCAGTTCTTCGAGCGAATCCAGCTGTTCTTTTGTGAATTCCGGCTCCGGCAGGCGGAATTCCTTCGGCGTCCAAATTTGTCTCAGTTTCGTCCCGAAAGATCGCTTCAATGGCAATCCCCTCTTCCGCTTCACAAAAGCACACGAATTTAGTCCGAAATTTTTTTCATTTTTCACTTTCATAGTTTCGCCTATTTTCGGGATATTCGCAAGAGGCATATCGGAAATAAAAATAAAATAAAACAGGCTCATCACAAAATTGCGTTCATCGCTGGTATGACATGGCTCAAGCGGCATAAGATCTCTTGGATTCATGCAACGCAAGGATTTTCAGTTTCAAATATTCTTCATCTCTGAAGCCAT
>JAIRKI010000134.1 GCA_031260185.1 Synergistaceae bacterium
TAGTCAAAATCGACGAGGACGGATATATCACGATAGTCTCCCCCGTTTTCGACGTGATAACGGTCAAAGGCATGTCCGTATATTCCGGGGAGATAGAATCGATACTGAAACTCCATCCCTAGATAAAGAACGCCGCGGTCGTGGGCGCCTGACAACGCGGGCTGTTTCACTCGCGTTTTTCAATGTGTCCGTCGTCCGCCGCGTGATTCGCGCAGATGCCGCACTTGCCGCAATGCTTGCCGCGCGCCGCTTTGATGACCGCGACAAAAACGCCCGCCAAAACAATTACACCTACGACAATGGTTCCGAGGTTCCGGGATATGAAGGCAAGCATTTCAGGCGCGTCCCTATATATTCGGCACGGTCGCCGAATTACGCATCGTTGTTTTCTTCGCCGGACGGAAGAGCGAATACAGGAACCCAGCCACGGTCAGAATCGCGGCGGCGCTCCCGGGTCCAAAGCCGCCTCCCGCGGCCAGCGTCCCGATCTGATAAACGCATAGCGCCACGAGGTACGCAAATCCGCACTGATAGCCAATCGCGATCCGGAACCATCGCGTATTGTTCATCTCGCGCTTGATGGCACCCATTGCCGCGAAACAAGGCGCGCACAACAGATTGAACACAAGGAACGAGTATGCGGCAAGCGGCGAGATCGACGCCGAGAGGTTCGCCCAGATCTCAGCCCCATCCTCGGCAACCTCCGAAAAACCGTAAAGGATGCCGAACGTCCCCACTACGTTCTCTTTCGCGATGAGTCCCGTTATCGCGGCTACAGCCGACTTCCAGTCGCCCCAGCCAAGAGGCGTGAATATCCACGCGATGCCTGACCCGACTTTGGCCAAAACACTGTCGGACATGTCAACCATCCCGAAATCGCCGTCACCCCAGCCAAAACTCGAAGTGAACCATACGGCAATAGTCGCGAGAAGGATGATCGTTCCTGCCTTTTTGATGAACGACATCCCGCGCTCCCACATACTTCGCAAGATATAGACCGCGGTTGGCATGTGATACGCCGGCAGTTCCATGACGAACGGAGCCACATCGCCTGAAAATAGTCTCGTTTTTTTGAGCATAACCCCTGAACAGATAATCGCTGCAATGCCAACGAAATATGCGCTGGGCGCTACCCACCACGCCCCGCCAAACAGCGCGCCCGAGATCAGGGCGATTATCGGAAGTTTGGCGCTGCAGGGGATGAACGTCGTTGTCATAATCGTAATTTTGCGGTCGCGATCGTTCTCGATAGTCCGCGACGCCATAATCCCCGGTACGCCACAGCCGGTGCCTATGAGAATCGGGATAAAGGACTTGCCCGACAGACCGAAACGGCGGAAGATTCTGTCCATGATGAACGCGATTCGCGCCATATAGCCGCATCCTTCCAAAAAAGCAAGGAACGCAAAAAGTATCAGCATTTGCGGTACAAAGCCAAGTACGGCCCCAACTCCGGCGATAATTCCGTCGAGTATCAGCCCTTGCAGCCATTCCGCGCAGTTTATTGCCTCCAGCGCGTCGCCAAGCAACACCGGCACACCGGGAACCCATGCGCCGTATCCCGCTGGATCTGGCTCATCGGAAATTTCCCCCGCCTCAAAAGCGTCTATTGCTTCGGAGTACGCCGCTGAGCCAATGCCTAAGAAGTGCCACCCGTCGCCGAATATCCCGTCATTAGCCCAGTCAGTCGCTACGGCGCCTACGCTCGTGATGGAGACAAAATACACGATGAACATCACAGCCGCGAAAATTGGCAGCGCAAGAAACCTGTTCGTCACCACCATATCAATCTTATCCGAGAATGAGAGCTTGCCCTTGTTTTTGATCGTGCGGCATCCCTCGATAATCGATTCGATATACGCGTATCGCTCTGCTGTGATAATACTCTCGGCATCGTCGTCCAACTCTTCCTCGCACAGCCGAATATCATTCTCAATGTGCTTGAGCGCCGCGTCAGGCAATCCCAGCCTGGCGATTATCTTCTCGTCCCGCTCGAAGAGCTTTACGGCGAGAAACCGTTGTTTCCCTTCCGGCAGACTGTGCAGGGCGGCTTCTTCAATGTGCGCGAGCGCGTGTTCCACCGACCCTGAAAAACTGTGGCGCGGAATATGCTTCTCACCGCCTGCCAAACTCGCCGCGAGCCTCGCGGCCTCCATCACGCCCGTCCCTTTTAACGCGGAAATTTCAACTACGCGGCAACCCAGCTCTTTTTCAAGACGCGCGGAGTCAATTTTGTCCTCCTTCTTTTTCACTACATCCATCATATTCACCGCAACGACGAGGGGAATCCCAAGCTCGGCTAATTGCGTCGTGAGATGCAGATTGCGTTCCAAGTTCGTTCCGTCCACAATATTGATTATTACGTCAGGTTTTTCGTCAAGAAGATAATCGCGCGAAACGACCTCTTCCGGAGTATACGGAGAGAGCGAGTAAATCCCCGGCAAATCCATGATTATAATATTTTCGTCCTCGCGGAAACGCCCTTCTTTTTTTTCTACCGTGACGCCCGGCCAGTTACCTACAAACTGATTCAAACCGGTAAGCGCGTTAAACAGCGTTGTCTTGCCGCTGTTCGGATTCCCCGCTAGAGCGATTTTAATCCGCATTTTCATAACCGTCCCTTTCGCAAAGCTCTGGTCGCGAAGCGCCGCCACGCAGCGATTCCGGCGTCCGTTCCACCTCGATGCCGTCGGCGTCGATCTTTCGGAGAGAAAGTTCGTATCCTCTCACCGTTATCTCCATCGGATCCCCGAGTGGGGCGACCTTTCTGACTGTTATCTCCGAACCCCTGGTTATGCCCATGTTCATTATCCTGTGCTTGACCTGCCCTTCGCCGGTAATCTTCGTAACGCGCAGCTTATCTCCCGGCATTGCCGCCCTAAGCGTCGCCATTTTTTTATCATTCTCCTTTTATAGTTATTTTGCTCGCCATCTCGCGGCTTACCGCAAGACGCGACTCTTTGACGCACACAACCACGTTCCCGCCAGTCTCCGCAATTACGGCGACCCGACCCCCCGGCACGAAGCCGAGTTTCTCCAGAAACTGCCGCGTGGCGGCCAGGCCGCCCACTCTCTGTATGATGTATTGCTCGCCGCTTTTAGCCAATGTCAAAGGTATCATCGCGAAATAATGGCTTTGCTCCTTTCACATATTTGACCATACAAACTAATTCTAGTTTAGCACAAAAATATAAAATCGCGACGATTGATTGCTGTTTGATAATACAAATTTCTTCACATATATTGACACAAATATCCCGGCCACGCTATGGAGACGCAGTTCTATTCCGCTCGCGACGAATTGTCGGATATCACCCGGATTGAAGCGATCAGGCTCTCGATGGAAATATTTCCGTGACATTTGCTTGTTTATATCCGCCAGTTATTGATTTATCGGTGAGCGGACAAAGTAAGCGCAACCCTTGGCAGAGTAAATTGGACGCATGAGGCATTTAGTCGCGCGAAGAAATATAGTGCATTAACATAATAAATATAAGCATATTCGCCTGACTATAACCCGATTGAAAAATCTTGGGCAAATATGAAACGCGCTTTGATAAATACGAGGCTCATCACAAAATTGCGTTCATCGCTGGTATGACATGGCTCAAGCGGCATAAGATCTCTTGGATTCATGCAACGCAAGGATTTTCAGTTTCAAATATTCTTCATCTCTGAAGCCAT
>JAIRKI010000075.1 GCA_031260185.1 Synergistaceae bacterium
CAAACTGTTCTCTGCTTACATCACTGTCATATGATTGGCGCACATTGATCCTCTCCCATCTGTGTATGCTTACACCATTATTATACACTATATACGAGAGTTTTTAGACAGGCTCTAAACACGCTCTAAGATCGCAAAACGCGAATTGCCGTGACCGCGCGTGTTTACGCCCCGTTTATGTACTGATGGCCTTTTTCCCTCCCATGTACGTCCGCAGGGGCGCGGGGATGGAGACGCTTCCGTCGGCGTTGAGGTTGTTTTCCAGAAACGCTATCAGCATACGCGGCGGCGCGGTCACGGTGTTGTTGAGTGTGTGCGCGAAGCAGTTTCCCTTGCCCTCGCCGCGGATACGGATTCCCAGTCTGCGGGCCTGCGCTTCGCCGAGATTCGAGCAGCTTCCCACCTCGAAATATTTTCTTCGGCGGGGCGACCACGCTTCCACGTCGACGCTCTTCACCTTGAGGTCGGCGAGATCTCCCGAACAACATTCGAGCGTCCGCACGGGTATATTGAGCGAGCGGAAGAAATCGACCGTGTTCGTCCAGAGTTTCACGAACCAGACGGGACTGTCGTCGGGCTTGCAGACCACTATCATCTCCTGCTTCTCGAACTGATGTATCCGGTACACGCCGCGCTCCTCCATGCCGTGCGCGCCGACCTCCTTGCGGAAGCAGGGCGAATAGCTCGTCCATGTTTGCGGGAGGCTCTCTTCGTCCAGGATCGTGTCGATGAACTTGCCTATCATCGAGTGTTCGCTGGTGCCTATAAGATACAGGTCTTCGCCCTCTATCTTATACATCATGTTCTCCATCTCCGCGAAGCTCATGACGCCGCTCACCACTCCGCCGCGAATCATGAAGGGAGGGACGCAGTAGGTAAAGCCCCTGTCGATCATGAAGTCCCGCGCGTATGACAAAATGGCGGAGTGCAGGCGCGCTATGTCGCCGCAGAGGTAGTAGAACCCGCTCCCGCTGGTTTTCCTCGCCGTGTCGAGATCGATTCCCCCGAAACTTTCCATGATATCGACGTGATAAGGTATCTCGAAATCCGGCACTGACGGCTCGCCGAAGCGCTCGACCTCGACGTTCCCGCTGTCGTCACGTCCTATCGGCACCGACGGGTCGATGATGTTGGGTATCGTCATCATTTTTCCCCGAACGAGAGCCCCAAGACGCTCCTCCAGAACTTCCAGGCCGGCGAGTTCCGCCGCCATCTCCTCGGACAGGGCTTTTTTGCTCTCGGCCCCGGCTGAGTCGCCGCGCGCCATCGCCGCGCCGATCTCCCTGCTCAGCGTGTTGCGGCCGCTCCGCAGGCCATCGGCCTTCTTGCGCGCGTCGCGACTTTGACGGTCGAGTTCGATAATTTCGTCGACGAGCGGCAGTTTGTGCTCCTGGAATTTTTTGCGAAGATTTTCTTTTATTATCTCCGGGCTCTTGCGGAACAACCTGATGTCGAGCATGGACTCTCCCCCTGATGATAAAGCAATTTCTCGAATTCCATTATAGCGATAACCGCGCCAATTCCCAAAAAACGCGGGCTCCCAGTAGGAGCATCGGGCCTATGGGTGCCCGCACCCGCAAGGGGACCAGGTCCCCTTGCGGGGTATGGAGCGGAGCCCCGTGTGTTTTTACCCGCGGTTTTCGGAATTGGCGCGGTTATCCTCCCAGATAAGCCGCCTGTACTTTCGGGTCCTGAAGCAGTTCGGCGCCGGTTCCCGAAAGGGTGATCGAACCTGTTTCGAGGACGTAGGCTTTGTGCGCTATTTTCAGCGCGGCGAACGCGTTTTGTTCGACCAGCAGGATGGTGCGGCCCTCTTCGTTGATTTTTTCGATGGTGCCGAACACTTCATCGACCAGTATCGGGGCCAGCCCCAGCGACGGTTCGTCGAGCATCAGCAGGTCGGGATGGCTCATCAGCGCCCGCGCCACGGCCAGCATTTGCTGTTCGCCGCCGGAAAGCGTGCCTCCTTTTTGTTTGCGGCGCTGCTTCAGCTTTGGGAACAGAGAGTAACCGGTCTCCATGTCGCGCGCGATTCCGGCCTTGTCACGGCGGCTGTACGCGCCGAGCGTCAGGTTTTCTTCCACCGTAAGGTGCGGCAGTATCCTGCGCCCTTCGGGAGAAAGAGATATGCCCATTTTCACCATATATTCGGGAGGTTTGCCCAATATGGAAACGGCGCCGCCGTCGCGCGCGATGTACGTCACACTGCCCGACGCCTCTTTCACCAGGCCCGCCACGGCGCGTATGGCGCTGCTTTTGCCGGCGCCGTTGGCGCCGATGAGGGTGACTATTTCGCCCTTCCCGATGGACATCGAGAGATTTTTGACGGCGTGAATCCCGCCGTACCATACGTCGAGATTTTTTATCTCAAGCATGGGAGGCTTCCTTACCGAGATACGCTTCGATGACTCTTGGGTTGCCGCGTATCGCCGCCGAGTCGCCGTCGGCTATGAGCCGGCCCTCATCCAGTACCCAGATACGCTCGCAGACGCCCATCACGACTTTCATGTCGTGCTCTATCAGGAGGATGGAGAGGTCGAATTCGTCCCTCAGCGTCCTGATAAAGCCCAGGAGTTCCGCCGATTCCCGCGGGTTCATTCCCGCCGCCGGCTCGTCGAGCAGGAGAAACGACGGTTTCGTGGCGAGCGCCCGCGCGATCTCCAGCCTGCGTTGGGCGCCGTAAGGCAGCGACGCCGCGTGGGCGTTCATGAAGCGGATCAAGTCGAGACGCTCCAAAAGGACGGCCGCCTGACGGCGTATTTCGCGTTCCTCACGGATCGCTCCGGGAAAAACGGGGAGGATGTTCATCCACCATTTGCTCTTCTGCCTGACGTACGCTCCGGTCATCACGTTTTCCAGGACCGTCCCGTTTCCGAAAAGACGAATGTTTTGGAAGGTGCGGGCAATGCCGGCCTTGCAAATTTTGTGCGGATCGAGCCCGGTTATTTTCATCGGCGGAGCGTTCGGAGGGGTGAATTCGACGTAACCGGAAGAGGGTTTGTAAAAACCGGTTATGACGTTGAAAGCAGTGGTCTTTCCCGCGCCGTTGGGCCCGATGAGGCCGACGATGCTCCCCCGCTTCACGGACATGGACACGCCGTTCACAGCCGTCAGCCCGCCGAAACGGATGGTGACATCGCCGAGCGTCAGAACGGCGTTTTGTTCCGCGCTTTTGGATAATTTATTTGAATTAGCCATTTAAGTCGCCGCCTTTCGGCGTTTCGCCGGACGCGAAGCGGTTTCGGATGGCGGCGGGGCGCGACAGTATCCAGTCCCAGCTGAACTCCCTCATACCCATTATGCCCTCCCGCCTGAAAATAATTACAGCCACGAGGAGTATGGAGAATATGACCATTCTCATTCCGGGCTTGCCGTCCATTTTAAACGCGCCTATAGTTATCGGGTTTTCGACGAAACGCAGCCATTCGAGCATCGTCGTTATTATGACGGATCCGAGGATGCTGCCGGTTATCGAGCCCAAGCCGCCTATCACGACGATCATCAATATATTGTAGGTCTGCGTGATCGTGAACATTTTAGCGTCTATCGTGGTGATGATGTTGCCCATCAGCGCCCCGCCCACGCCGGCGCCGAAACAGCCTATGGTGAACGCGAGCGCTTTGGTCCGGAACGTGTTTATCCCCATTGTCTCGGCGGCTATCTCGTCGTCCCTGACCGCCCTCATCACGTTGCCGAAGTTGCTTCCCATCAGGCGTATCACGGCTATAAGGAGTACCAGAAGACAGCCGTAACTCACCCAGAGGTTGGTGTGCGCCGGTATGCCCTTCAGCCCGATGGGGCCGTTCGTTATCGGTGTGAGGTTGGCTATGAGTATACGGAGTATCTCTGAGAATCCGAGCGTCGCGATGCCCAGGTAATCGCCTCCCAATCTCAGGATGGGAAGCGATATCAGCCATCCGAAGAAAGCCGCCGCGATTCCGGCCAAGAGCAGCGATACGTAAAACGGGGCGTGGAGATTCAGCAGCCAGGGCGCTATCGGGTCGAGTATCCACATCATTGATTTCTGCTCGGGCGTCAGTATCAAAAGAGCCGACACATAAGCGCCTATCGCCATGAAACCCGCGTGCCCCAGCGAGAACATTCCCGCCATGCCGTAAATCAGGTTCAGGCTCAACCCGAGTATGGCGTTTATCGCGATCAGGTTGATTATGCGGATCTTATATCCGTCGAGATATTTCGGCGCCAGCCACAGCGAGACAGCGAGCAGCGCCGCCGCCGCGAGCGTCAGAATGTTATTCCTGATCCGGTTTCCGGAGGAAGCGGACATCATATTTTGTCCTCAGATTTCTCGCCCATCAGCCCGGTAGGTTTGACGAGCAGTATGATCACGAGCAGAACGAAGGCGAAGGCGTCCTTATATCCCGAAAGCGTCGGGAAGAAAGCCACGGACATTATCTCGATGAAACCGAGCGCAAGTCCTCCCAGCATCGCGCCGGGAACCGAGCCGACGCCGCCGAATACCGCAGCGATGAAAGCCTTGAAGCCGGGCGTGAAACCCATCAGCGGCTCGACCTTTGGGTAACGCAGCGCCCACATTATGCCCGCGACGGCCGCGAGGCCCGAGCCTATGGCGAACGTGAGGGCGATTATCCTGTTGACCGAGACGCCCATGAGCCGCGTGGTCTCTATGTCGTGCGATATCGAGCGCATGGCGAGTCCCCGCTTTGTCCGGTATATCATCCACAGAAGCATCCCGACGAGGACGAACGAGATCGCCGGAACGATGATATTCAGCGGCACCAGGCGGATATCTCCGACCGAGAACGCTTCCACGAGCTGTTTGGGCTGTATGACCGCCTGAGGTCTGGCGGTGAAAGCGACCATGGACGCGTTCTCTATGAAAAACGACACGCCTATCGCGCTTATGAGGGCGGATATTCGTGGCGCGTCGCGAAGGGGTTTGTACGCTATCAGATCGACCAAAAGACCGCTCAAAATCGCGCCCATGACGGCTATGAACACCCCGAGCGCCCATGGAAGTTTGTACTGTATCGTCGCGAAAAACACAAAATACGCGCCCAGCATGAAGATGTCGCCGTGAGCGAAGTTGATCAGCCTCAGTATTCCATAGACCATCGTATAGCCGATCGCTATGAGGCCGTAAAGCGAGCCGAGGCCAAGCGCATTTATGAAGTGCTGCATGAACATGTTAAAGTTCAGTTAAAACACCTCCGACGTAAATCTACCTTTAAAAAAACGGCGAGGAACGAGTATTCCTCGCCGTCTCCATCGCGGGGTACTTGATATATCAATGGCCGGGCACGAACCCGGACATGCCGCTAAACTTCGGGAACGACCGTGCCCACGAATGTCTTCTTGCCGTTCTTTATCTCCAGAATGCCGATGTCCTTCTGAGGATTGTGATCGGCGTCGAGCGTCGTGATTCCCGTGGCGGTTGGGAGGTCCTTCATTGTCTCGAGGGCGTCGCGTATCTTCTCCGGTTCGGCGCTGCCGGCGCGTTTTATGGC
>JAIRKI010000113.1 GCA_031260185.1 Synergistaceae bacterium
GATACGCTGCCCTATATGCCGGAGCAAAGATGTCAGCCCAAGGGGTTCGGTAACGCGCGGGATCATGCTCCTGCCGACCGGACTGCATCAGAACTTTGCTGAAGTTGATATACCACGCCCGTGGATTCCGAAGATATCCCTGAAGATACCCCTAAGGTTTACGCGGACAAGGCATATGATTCGAAGAAAATAGACAAATTTCTAAGCGGTGCGGGAATTGAAGCGGAAATTTGCCGTAAAGCAAAGCGCGGCGCGCCGCTGTCGAAGAGCCGCGAACGTTCCGGGATACGCGCTCGGGTAGAGCATGTATTCGGAGCGATGTATCAGAAAGCGCGTGACCGATTTGCGCCGCGCCGCTGCCGTTTGACAACGAGCCGCAGAGGATTCTATAATAATTTTTATGTGTTTTGATAAAATTTCCGAATATTTTGGGGACAGTGAACGCGATGCTCGGCGTTATCGAATTTACCGGAAGGTCGAAAATTATAATCAAAATCATCATGGCGTTCGCAGCCGCTGCGTTTTTCGGAACGAATCGCGGCTTCGCCGCGGAGAAGTTCGACCTGTCGGAGTACGACGGGCCCAGGATGAAAGACCTTTATTACGTCATAACGCGGGATATGGATGCCGCGCTGCTCGCCATGTCGACGGGCAAACTCGACGTGCTGTCCGATATCTATCGCCCTGTCGACATTGAGCGGCTGCGCGCGGATAACGGCGTGGAGTTGTCGATGGCGGCGTCGTTTCATGGATTTTTTCTGACGTTCAACACACGCAAGTTCCCGTGGGACCAAAAAGCGCTCCGTCAGGCGGCGTCGAGACTCGTCGATCGAAGAAAATGGGCGCGCGACCTGTTCTCCGGATACTGCGAGCCGATGTCGACCTTTCTGCCGGCAATTTCCCCGTTCTGCGACGCGGATGAGGGGTCAAGGGGATTAGTCCCCTTGCGGGTTACGGGGCAGAGCCCCGGCCTGGACGAAGCGCGCCGCATCCTCGAAAAGGCCGGATGGACGTGGAACCGGTCAGGATGGCTCGTCGCTCCCGACGGACGGGAACTGCCCGCCACCGAGATACTTTGCCCGCCCTCATCTGTCGCCGCCACCAGCACGGAAATCGCCGCACTTTTCGCCGAAGCCCTGAACACTCTGGGCGTGCCGACCGAGGCCGAACCGCTCGATTTCCAGACCATGCTGGCGCGCATAGACGTGGGGGATTTCGACGCCTGCACGAACGCCTGGACGATGTCGCGCGACCCCGACGTGCTTTTCGCCTTCTACCACTCGTCGATGGACGTCGAGGGGGGATACAACATGAGCGGCATTTCCGACCGCGAACTCGACGAGGCCCTGTCGGAACTGCGTTACGCTCCCGACGAGAGCGCGGCGCGCGGCGCGTCATCGCGCGCGCAAAAAATTCTCGCCGAATTGTGCCCGGTGATTCCCCTCTACAGCCGTTATTCCATATCGGCGATGAGCAAAAACTGGGACGGAGTATTTGAAACCGACCGCAACACATCCGACAACTTCATCACGATGATCTCGATGACCTCCAGGGACGGCGGCGAACGCCCCATATACTGGAACATCCCGGAGGAAATCAGGACGCTGAATCCCCTCGTGTCGTCGACGGCCTACGATTGGACGGTGCTGGGCACGGTGTACGACACGCTGCTGTCGGTCGATCCGTATACGTTCGAGGACATGCCCTGGCTCGCGGAAAAATGGTCGATCGAGACTTCCGGCGACCGTTCCGTGCTCAATTTCACGCTGCGCGGCGGGATGCTGTGGCAGGACGGGCGTCCCCTCACCGTCGAGGACGTCGCGTACTCCATCCAATTCATAAAGGACAACGACGTCCCCAGATTTTTCGACAGCGTGAAGGACGTCGAATCCGTGGAATTCGACAAAGACGCGCGCACCCTGCGCGTGACGATGTCCAACGTCAGCTACTGGCACCTGCATAATATCGGCGGAGGCGTGCTCGTCATGCCCAAACATATTCTGGAAAATGTCCCCGAATGGCGCGCGTGGCAGCCGACGAACCGTCCCCACATGGCGCTCGACGGAACCGAGCTGACCGAGCTGATAGGAAGCGGCCCTTTCACGTTCAGGGAGTCGAGGACGGGGGAATACGTCCACATGACCCGCAACGAAAATTATTTTCTCTTCAGGGGAGATACCCGATGAAGACGTTTTTGAAGCGGGTCGGCGGCGCGCTCGTCGTGCTGGCCGTGGTGCTGGTGCTGAACTTCTTTTTGTTCAGGATAATGCCCGGCGACCCTCTCACCGCCATCGTCGACCCGCGATTTTCGCCCGAGGCCAAGGCCGCCCTCGCGTCCCAATGGGGGCTCGACAGGCCGATGTCGGAGCAGTTTCTCGTGTACGTTCGGGAAATGATCTCCTTCCGTTTTGGATTGTCGATGATGACCGGCGTGCCGGTGTGGGACGAACTGAAAAACCGCGTGCCCAACACCGTGGCGCTTCTTCTGCCGTCGCTCGTCTTTTCAACCCTTCTCGGCCTGTGGCTCGGCATAAAGGCGGCGCTGAGGCGCGGTTCTCTGGTTGAGAGGATTGTGCTGTTCGGCGGGGCCGTTTCGTTCTCCTTTCCGTCTTTTTTCGTGCAGTTGCTGCTTCTCATGTGCTTCTCTTACGCGTTCCCCCTGTTTCCGCTGCGGGGCACGTCTTCCGTTCCGCCTCCGGAGGGGTTCGCGGCGGTGCTCGATTACATATGGCACATGGCCCTGCCGGTGTTTTCGCTCACGATACTCGGTTTCGGCGGTTTCGCCCTCTACATCCGCAACATGATGGTCAAGGCGCTGGGCGAGGATTACGTCACGATGGCACGGGCGCGCGGGCTGGCTTTTCGCCGCGTGGTGTGGAATCACGCGTTCAGGAGCATTCTTCCGCCCGTGCTCACGATCGTCCTGATGTCGCTTCCCGGGGTCGTGAGCGGAGCGGTCATTACCGAGACGGTGTTCTCGATGAACGGCGTGGGGCGTTTTCTGCTCGAAGCGACCAACTCGCACGACTACCCGGCCGCAAGCGCGGCGTTCTTCCTGCTGGCGCTTCTGACCGTCGTCTGCAACCTGATAGCCGACCTCTGCTACGTGATCGTCGACCCGCGCGTGAGGAGGGAAGCCGCTCATGAGTAAGCGGAGCTGGGGCCTGAGCGCGGTGGTTTTGATCCTGCTCGCGCTGCTCGCCATATTGGGCCCGAACGTTTTCGGGCTGAGGGACGGCGAAATGGCCCCTCCATATTCGAAACCGTCGTGGATGGACAAATCGACCGTCTCCACCGAGACGCTCGCGGTGAAGACCGACGCCTCCCGCGGCGAGGTGTCGTTTTCGGAAAGCGTCAGATGGAATTATTTGCCCCCAAAGCGCGTATCGTTCACCGGACGGCTAGACTTCGGCAGAATCGAGTGGACGACGCC
>JAIRKI010000088.1 GCA_031260185.1 Synergistaceae bacterium
GCCATACTGTTTCATGATATAGATCACCTCTCTGCATGATAGCTTGATATTACGGCTATTATATCACTTTGATGGTGTTTTTTCTACTGTCTCTCAAAGGGAATTTTTAGAGATTCCCTATAACATAAAAACATCACGCTCCAAAAGTTGCTGTTACAACTATCATGTTAATAATGTGAACACGTTCTTAATTATTCGTTCTTGGTCAGCGCATTATGTCGAGCGCGCCGTTCCAGACGGATTTTGCCGTCTCAACCACCGTGAGGTTGGCCTCGTAGGCCCTGCTCGCCACCATCATGTCGGCCATTTCACGAACCACGTTGACGTTCGGGTACGCCACGTAACCTTCCGCGTTCGCGTCGGGGTGGTCCGGCTGATAGGCGAGCCTCGGAGGGGTCTCGTCGGCGCTTATGTCCACAACGCGGACGCCGGACGCAGAGCGGAAACCAAACCATCCTTTGTCAGGCCGATTGTCCCGCTCGGCGGTCACATCCATGAGACGTTCCTGAAACACCGGCGCGCGCCTCACGTAAGGACCGCCCTCCGGTGTGCGCGTCGTGTTGACGTTCGCGAGATTGCCCGAGATGGTATCCATCCACAGGCGATTCGCGGTGAGCCCGCTTCCGGCGATATCTATCGATCTGAAAATTCTCATTTAAGCGCCGCCTCCTATCGCCCTGCGATACATCGCGATCTTGCGGCTCATGATCCTGGTCATGGCCTGATAGGTCATCCGCGTCTCCGTCAGTCTCGCGGTCTCCGTCTCCGGATCGACGTTGTTACGGTCGAGCCTGTATATCTCATATCCCACATAGCGCTCGCGAGGCGTGACGGCGCCGATATCCTCCGTCACGTTGGAAAAGTGACGCTCACTGGTGCGTTTCAGCGGCAACCGGCCGGGGGCGTCTATCACCTCTTTGAGCTGGTCCTCGAACGACACCTCACGGCGGGCGTATCCCGGAGTGTTGATGTTGGCGATGTTGTGAGACGTCGCCTCCATACGTTTCGCGAGACCGCCGAGATCTTTTTCGATCACGTGCCATGTCAAATCTCCGCGCATACGTCTCACCTCCCGTCAATAATATATTCGGGCGAAAGACGCGCGTTCTTTAGCGCGGCGGGGAAGATTCAAAATATTCAAACCGCACGATGCGCGGGCGGCAGGTTGCCGCCCCTACGACGAGGATACGGAGAATCGCGTGTAATGAATTGCCAAAGCGCGAGCTACCATGTTTTCGGGACAAAGCCCTCCGGGACGTCGATCTTCACCGTGTCGCCGGACTGCGTAATGACGTACATGCCTTCCCCGATGGCGGTTTTTTTAACCGAGTCCGGCATTATGGCCCCCGCGAGAGCGCCGTGGATTTTCCGCTTGTCGTTTTTCTTGTCCCTGTGGCGGCGAAGAATCTCAAGCCGCCGCGCGTGGTTTTCTATGTCCCGTTCGGAAGGCTTGGCTTTTACCTCCACGCCGACGATGGAGTCGTCATTTTCCATGAGGATATCGAACTCCGCGATTTTCTGTACGCCGCTCTCGTCCAGGATAATCTTCCGTAGCCCGGTTGAGATGTCACTGAAATGAAAGCCGAGGGCGTTAAATTTTTTTACGATATTGGGCGCGACCAAATGTTCGGCCAATTCTCCGAAACGATTGCCCAATCTCCCGAGTTGCTCGTCGGTCTCCTTCATCTTACGGTCGGTTTCTTTCATCTGCCGGGCAACCTCCTGTATCATCCGGTCGGTTTTCTCGCGAGATTCCCGCATTTTCCGGTCGGCTTCTTCCATCCGCCGGTCGGCTTCCTCGCGAGATTCCCGCATCCGCCGGTCCGATTCCCGGAACATTGCCCATACTTTCTCAAACGTCAAGCCCATTTCCGGTTCGCGTGTTTCCGTTGACGCAGTCGTTGACGTAGTCATAGCGTCTTGCCTCCCATCACGAAAAATTTTCATCTTTATTCTATCACCGGGCGGGAGAAACGCCAATGTATCGCGGGAACCGTATTCGCGCGATATTTGCGCCGCGATTCTTTTGATGGTATAATTCAAAAAAAATTTCAGGGGGGGTGCCGCGATGTCTCGATTTGAATTTGTAAGCTGTCGATTGGCGATACAGGTTTGCGTAGGACATTTTCCGGACGGGCGCGAACGTCACCGCACGTTCAGCTTGAAAAATATCAAGCCGGACGCGGACGCCGCCGCGCTGATCGCCGTGATTCGCGCTGTTGGTTCGCTACTCGCTCATCCCGTCACACACGCGCGGCTCATCGTAAAAGAAAGGCGCGTGCTGTTCGACGCGACAAAACCCGACGCGCCCGCGGGGGACACCGAGATTTGCGCCTCGAATCCCGCTTCCGAAACGCCCGGCAAGACGCCGGAAACTCCTCCGCGCGAAACGAAACCCCTCGCGGCCGGAGCGCGAACCAAAAGCGTTTTCGCGGAACCGGCGGAACCAATCAAACTGACCAAAACGGCCGCCGACGCGTGTTTGTTTTTTAAAATTTTTAAAAAATTTCTCGCGGTCTTTCGAAGGCCGTATCAAAAGTGTCGGCAATGAGTCAAGGGAAATACGATTTCGACTCGAGGATCGGCAGGACAGGCACCGGATGTGAAAAATGGGACGACTTGAAAATCAACTTCGGCCGGGAGGATTTGATGCCCTTTTGGGTGGCCGATATGGATTTCAGGTCGGCGCCGGAGATAACCGAGGCCCTGCGCGAGCGCGCCGGATTCGGCGTGTTCGGCTATCCCACGGAACAGACCGAAAAGTACCGGACGGCCGTGGCGAATTGGGAGCGCCGCCGTCACGGGTGGGACGTGTCTTCGGACGATGTCGGCCTCATGCCGGGCGTCGTCACCGGCATATCCGTGGCGCTGTGCGAACTGACGGCGCCCGGCGACGGCGTGGTGGTGCAGCCGCCCGTATATCCGCCCTTCTTCCGCGAGATAAGGCACAACGGCAGGAGGGTGGTAGAAAACCCGCTCAGGGAAACCGACAGGGGCTACGTCATGGATTTGGAGCACCTGCGCTCCGTCCTGACGCCGGACGTCAAGGCGATACTGCTTTGCGGCCCCCACAATCCGGTGGCGCGCGTGTGGAAACACGAGGAACTGCGGGATTTTGGGCGCGTATGCGCCGGACGCGATATAGTTATCATATGCGACGAGATACATCAGGACATAATATACAGCGACGCGAAACACATCCCGCTGTCTCTCGCGTGCCCGGAACCGGAAGTGCGCGTGGTGACGCTGGTCGCGCCCAGCAAGACGTTCAACATCGCGGGCCTCCGCGCTTCGGCGTGGATAGCGCGCGACGCGGAAATTCACCGCAGGCTTCGCTCCGCGTTCCGCAGGTTTCATCTCAGCGGTATAAACATGTTCGGGCTCGTCGCCCTCGAAGCGGCTTATAACAGAGGCGAGCCCTGGCTCGACGCGCTCATGGAATATCTGGAAAAAAACCGCGACATGACGGAACAATTCCTTGCCTCGCGCCTGCCCGGAGTCAAACTGAAACACCCGGAGGGAACCTACGTATTCTGGCTCGATTTCAGGGATTACGGCCTCACGCGGAAAGAACTGACGGACGCGCTGACGAACCGCGCACGCGTCGCCATGACCGACGGCGCTCCGTTCGGGCAAGGGGGAGAGGGTTTCGCGAGGCTCAATATCGGCTGTCCGCGCTCGCAACTCGAGGAAGGGCTGGAGCGTCTCGCGGACACGTTCGGTAAATTATAGGGGGAAACAGTAAAAAATATGATAAGAGACATCGCCGCGCCCCTCAAATTTTGCAGGTTCATGGCCGACGGCAAGATATACAACGGCGCGCTGCACGGCAACATGGCGGATTTGATCGAGGGCGATTTTTTGGGGGAATTTTCGATCCTGCGGATGAGTTACCCGCTCGAAAGGGTGAAATTGCTTCCCCCGATAACGCCGGCGAAAATCTGGTGCGTGGGCAGGAACTACGCCGGACACGCCGGAGAACTCGACCACGAGATCCCCAAAGAACCGCTGATTTTCATCAAAGCCACATCCGCGCTCGCCGGCGGCGGCGACCCGGTGCGCATACCCGAGTGGGCCGGGCGCGTCGACTACGAGGGGGAGCTGGCGGTCGTGATCGGCAAAAGATGCCGCAAGGTCTCGGAAAAAGACGCGCTCTCTTACGTCGCCGGCTATTCCTGTTTCAACGACGTGACCGCGCGAGACCTGCAAAATCTCGACGGCCAGTGGACGCGCTCCAAGAGTTTCGACACGTTCGCCCCCTTCGGCCCGGTGGTAGTGCTCTCGAACACCATGCCTGCGGACGCGGCGCTCACAACGAGGCTGAACGGCTCGGCGGTACAGCGGGATAAATTTTCGAACATGATTTTTTCCGTGGCCCGAATCATCTCGCACATCAGCATGTTCGCCACGCTGGAGCCGGGAGACGTGATAGCCACGGGAACGCCGGAGGGCGCAGGCCGCGTGAGGCCCGGAGACAGAGTGGAAATCGAGATAGACGGCATCGGGACACTCTCCAACCCTTTCATCTCGGATCACTGAAAAAGCCACGGCGGCACTCGGCATGATAACGGTATCGAGCTACGCGAAACTCTCATCGCTGAAAGTCGCGCTCGCCGCTTACGCTTCCCCTGACAGGGCGGCTAAACTCGTTTACATACTGCCGTCGAAATCGAACGAAGGCCCGCTGCTCGACATGCTGAGGGGCGATGGCGATTATTTCGCCCGCAAACCGGAGGTGTGGAGCTGGCAGGATCTTTACGGGGCGATCGTCCCAAAAGACGCACGGCGCAGGTGCGTGGACCCGCCCGACCATAACCTGGCGCTCCGGCACGTCATCGAGAAAACCGTATCCGATTACGACGCGAGGGGTATTTCACTGCCGCCCGGAGTGCGGGAAAAAAATTTCGCGCTGCCGCTCGGCGAGGCGATAAATGAACTTATGCTGGAGGATGTCGGCCCCGAGTCGCTTTGCGGTCCGGACGACGAAGGAGTCTCGCGGCCGGCGTTGCTACGAAATTTTTACGCCGCCTACAAAATCTATCTGGAGGAAAACAAACTCGCCGATAACTCCGACATACCGTCGCTCGCGTCCGCCGCGCTCGACGCGTCTCACGCCACGCTTCCCGCCACGATAGCGGGCAGGATATTGTGTTTTGTCGGATTCATGTCCTTCACCGGGGCGCAGTTGAAATTGCTGAAAAAACTCGACGCACTGGGGCTCGAAACGGCGTTTTTCGCGCCCGACCCGGACACGCGCGGCTTCCGCGACGCCGCCGCGCAACTGGGCGCGTACCCGAAGGATATCGGCACAGACCGGATTTGTGTCGTTAAAACAGTCGCGCCCGACACTTATTCGGAGTACGAGTGGGTGGCCCTGACGATAGCCGCCTCCGATGAAAACGAGGACATCGGGGTCATGACGCCCGCGGGACGGCTCGCCCGTCTGACGCGAGCCCTGAAACGTCACGGCATACCCTGGCAACTCCGTTCGGAGGTGACGGTGCTGGAAACGGCGGCGGCCGAATTTGCCGCCCGCGCGTGGGAAGTTCACAAATCGGGCTGGCCTCCGCTCGGCGCGTCGCACCTGCTGCGAAGCGCCGCGGCCGGCGTGGAAATCGACCCGGCGCGGATGGCCGCCGTCATGCCGGAAGGTCTCGAAGCGTGGAAGAAATTTTTGACCGGCCCGGACACCGCTGGGCTCCGCCCCGCACCCCGCAAGGGGACTGATCCCCTTGACCCCATGAAAGGGTCCGGGGAGCCAGCTCCCCGGCGGGTGCGGGCGGAGCCCGCGATTCGAGCGGCGGACGTTCTCTCGCGCGTCGAGGCTTTTTGCGGCATGCTCTCGGACGAAACCGGCCATACGCCGCGTGAGCTTCTTCTCGGATTTGCCGCCCTTTGCGGCGACGGCGAATGGGAAAATCGCGTCGCGGGGGAGATCGGGGACGATGCCGAATTGGACGCGGCGATAAGGGAAATAGCGTCGTCGCGCCGCGAGATAAACTTGAAAATCGATATGCTGGAAGACGTATCGCCAGCGTTGGGAGAGGCGTCGTCACTGCGTTTTTCCGGCGACGACGCGTTGGGCTTCCTGCTCTTCTGGGCGGGCGAGGCGGCGCTCGCGCTGCCCCCGAAGATGACAGGCGTCGTATCGGTCTACGTATCCCCTCCGCCGGTACTCGCCGGCCATGACCTCTGGATAATGACCGATGCGGACGCAAGCCGTTATCCCGGACAGGAGTCCGGGCAGCCCATGCTCGACGACTCGCTGAGGGAACGCGTGAACGGCGAATGCGGCGAATACTCCCACCTTCCCACCCTTCGCGAGAAAAGACGCCAGAAAGAAGCCCTGTTTCGCAGGATGCTCGCCGTCGGCGAGCGGCGCGCGGTCGTTTTCCGTTCGGCCCTGAACGATTCTGGAGAGCCCGTCGAGGAATCCGCTTTCATGAAGCCCGAATTTTTTTCCGATTCATCGCGGTGGTCGCTGACTGAGAATATGCCTTGCGGCAATACGCGCGAGATAGAGAACATCGACAGGGACGCGCGCCCGCGCGCGGTTCGCGAAACGGAGCGTGAGGCCAAACTCAGGATAGCAATGAGCGGCATGGATACGCTGTTGGACTGTCCCTTCGCCTGGTGGTGCCGGGCGGCGCGGTTCGAGACAGTGGACGAGCCGCGCGACATAATCGACAGGATGAGCCTGGGCGGATTGACGCACCAAATATGGAAACGGATCTCCGGCGCCCTTCCCTTGGACGGCGCGGCGACGCACCGCTCCGCGATACTGTCGGAATGGGACGATATAATATCCTCGCTGCGCGGAGAGTTCCCCGTCCTCTCCGATGCTCGCCCGGCGGCGGCGCTGGGGGTCATGAAAAAAAATATGCTCGGCGTGGCCGACTATCTCGACCGCGCGGCGGCGAAAGCGGACGCGGCGGGGATGAAGAGGCTTTGGACGAAGACCGAGATGACGCTTCCCGAGTTGGAGTTCGAACACGCGGTATTCACGGGACGCGCCGATCGCGTGGATTTTTGGGCGTGGCCGGGCGGAGAGGGCGCGGTCATCTACGATTATAAAATCGGTTCCGGCGCGGGATACGCGAAGCGCCTCCAACTGTCCGCCTACGCGGCGGCGCTTGAAGCCTCCGGCGTCCCGGTCGCCGGTTTTTGCTATCTCTGCCACGGGGACGGCAAGACGCCGGGCGCGTGGCGCCCGGAAATCGGGCCGGTCTTCGCGGCATCGTCAAAAATTACCCCGTGCGAGGACAGGATAACGTTTGCGCTCGAACAGATGCGCGGGATCGATATGATGTTACCGGAGGGAAATTTCGATGCGAGATACGATTCCGATTCCTGCCCGAAATGCGATTATTCCGTCCTGTGCCGGCGAGGGGAAACGAGAGACGAGCTTGATGACGACTGAAGGCAAAAACCGCGGGCTCTGCCCGCGCCCGCCGGGGAGCCGGCTCCCCGGACCCTCTTAAATTTTTTTATTTTCACACGAAGGGTGAAAATAAAAAAATTGAAAAGGGGTCAAGGGGACTAGTCCCCTTGCGGGGTACGGGGCGGAGCCCCGTGGGTTTTTATTTGTGGTTTGAGGGATGGCGAGGATGACTGACCCGGAAATTCTTCTCGAAAACATGAGGCATGAACAGCGCGAGGCGATAAAGTCTCTCGCTCCCCTGACGGTCGTCAGCGCCGGCGCGGGAACGGGAAAGACCATGACGCTCGCGAGGCGTTTCGCGTGGCTTCTGGCGAGCGACCCGGAGTGCGAAGTGGATCAGATACTGACGCTCACCTTCACGAACGCCGCCGCCGCCGAAATGAGAGAGCGCATAGCGAAGACGCTCATCGAGTGGCGCGAAACGGGAGTGGAGCGCCTCGACGACGCGCCGGAGCGCCTGAACGAGGCATATATTTCCACTATAGACTCGTTCGCGCTCAGGGTTATCCGCGAATCGGGCATCAATCTCGACATCGATCCGAATTCCCGCATAATGGGGAAACCATTTGAAAGGGAATTCTGGAACGGCGTGAAATGGAAACTCTCGACGGGCGCGGGGAATTTCGCGCCGCCGGAAGCCCCGGATTTCGCCGCGTTCGTAGGATATTACGGCGCGGATACGCTCGCCGCGCTGGGAAACGCCGCCTGCGACCTGTACGGCAGCATGAACGAGGGGCCCGCGTATCTCACGGAATGGAACGAAGATGCCGAACGCCCGGCGCGGGAATATATCGGCGAAATTTGTTCAAAAATATATCACGAGGTATGGGAACTGTGGCAGGACGCAGTGTTTCCCGCCATCAAGCCGGCGCTCGGGATAAAATCGGCGTCCGCGTCCGTCGCCCGTCTGAGGGATTTCGCCGCGGCATGGGAAGGCCGTCCGGGGGGCGCGGACGACGAGGCGCGTTTTTTCGTGTCGCTCGTCCGCGACGTCCTGAAGGGATTTCGCTGCGGCGACGCGCTGCGGCAGGCCATGTCCGAACAAATCGGGAATATCGCCGAATGGGCGAACCGTTACAGGCCCTACGCCGAGACAGCGGCGTCGCTGCTCGCGGTTCCCCATTATTCGGAAACCGAAGCGCGGACGCGGGATATGCTCTCCGGGACGGCGGCGTCGCTGTGGGAATCATGGAACGCGGAAAGAACCTCGCGAAGCGCCCTGATCTTCTCCGACCTCGCGCGGTACGCCGCCGTCGCGCTGTCGCGCGACGCGTCATACGCGTCGCGGTTCCGGCACATAATGATAGACGAATTTCAGGACACGAACGAGCTTCAAGACGGCATCATACGCTCGCTGTCGCGGGCGTGGCCGAAGGACGGCAATGCCAGGACCGTCTTTATCGTCGGCGACATAAAACAGTCGATATACCGTTTCAGACACGCGAACCCCCGAATATTCGCCGAATACTTCGCTAAATCCCGTTATATCCCCATGTCGCGCAGCTATCGCATGAGCGGCCGGCTGATGGAGGGCATAAACCTCGTGTTCGGCTCGATATGGGCCGGCGGCGTGCTGAGAAACGCACGACATTCAGCGGCCTGCGAACCGCTCTCGCCCCCGGCCGACGCGCCCTGGTGGGCGGAGCGCAACGCCCCGCCCTGCCCGGAAGACCCGCTCGAAATCCTGCTCTGCCCGCCGCCGGATCCCCTTACAGGGGACGGCGAAAAACCGGAGCGCGAAAAAAAATCCGCGCGCAGGAAAAAACTGGCGCTCGGACTCGCCTCCAGACTGAATGACCTGATGAAAAACCGGTCCGAGGTGTGGGACAAGCGCGCGGTTTCCTTCAGGCCGATGCGCTGGGATGATATCGCCGTGCTGGTGAGGTCGAGGACGCCGTTCCCGGAGATCGAGGACGCTTTCAGTTCCGCCGGGATACCTTTCGCACTCTGCGGGGCGCAGGGGTTTCTCTCGCGGAGCGAGGTGCGGGATATCATCGGTTTCCTGCGCGTACTGGACCGCCCGTCGGACGAGCTGGCGCTCGCCGGATGGATCGAGTCACCGTTCTCCATGCTGCCCTCGGGGTACGCGCTGGAGCTGAAGGCGCTCGCGAGACGCGGCGGCGCGTCCCTGCGGGAGGAATTTGAGAAAAACTGCCCCGAAGGGGCGCTCAAATTGGCGCGCGCGCGAAATATCGCCAGGTTCCGCTCACCTTCCGCCGCGCTCGGCACGCTTCTCGAGGACGACCGGTGGCTCGGTGCGTATCCGGACGCTTCCAGAGCCGGAGTGCTCGCCAACGTCGAAAAGGGCGTCGAATTGGCCGAAGCCTACGAGGATTCATGCGGACGCGCCCTCCCCGCCTGCGCCGAATATCTGGAGCGGGAACTGCGCGCGGGAACGAAAATGGATGAGCCGGAGGGAGCGTCGGACGGCGGCGGCGCGCTGCGCGTCATGACCGTCCACGCGTCAAAGGGCCTGGAATTTCCGGTTGTGGCGCTCATGTACATGGAGTCATCCAAAGACGGCAAGGGGAGGGGCCCGTCGGCAACGGCGTCGCGCTGCATGGGCGCGATAGCGCGGAAGCTCCCCGACGGAGAAACGTCCGTGAGATACAAATGGCACGAGACGATAGAGGAATCCGAAGAGGACGAGGAGGACGAGCGCCTGCTCTACGTCGCCATGACGAGGGCACAGGAACGCCTCATCTGCTGCGGCCTTCCCGAGTTTGCCGGCAAACGCGGCAGCGACTGGCTGTCATTGGTGCTGGCGGCGAACGAACGAAACGGGAATCCCTTTCCAAAAACCGCGGGCTCCGCCCGCACCCGCCGGGGAGCAAGCTCCCTGGACCCTCTTGAGGGGTCAAGGGGACTGGTCCCCTTGCGGGGTACGGGGCAGAGCCCCGCGGATTCGCCCGCGGGCGAACGTTCATGGACGCCTCGCCTCGCGACGCTCTCGGCGACGGCGTACTCGCTGATCTCGTGGTGTCCGCGGGCCTACAGGATCCGATACCGCCAGGGGAGAGAACTCCGCTGGGGAAAAAACGCCGGAGGCGGCGCGGGCGGAGCCGACCTCGGAACCATGACCCACTGGATATTGCGGCAGTGGGATTTCGACCCCCTGAGCCCGCGCTTCCTTCTGCCCGACGAGATACCAAGCGGCGGCATGGAAGAAGCGTTGACCGAAATACCGCCCCATATCAGACACGTCTGGCGAAAACGCGCCAACAGGAACGCCTGCCGCCGCTGGCTGGAGGATTTCGCCCGCTCGCCCGCGAGCGGGGAATTGCGAAACGCGATGGAAAGCGGCGCGCTGACGCGCGAGGTTGCTTTCTTCGTGAAATCGGACCGCGTAAATCTCGTGGGCGCCATAGACGTTTTCTGGAGGGACAGCGCCGGATGCCATATCAGGGACTGGAAGATAACCCCGGAGGACGACGCCCCGCATGAGCTTTACGCGGCGCAGCTCGAATTTTACGCGGCGGCCTGCGAGGCCGTACACCCGGACTCGCGGGTGGACGCCGGCCTCATATACCTGAGAAGTTCCGGCCGACAAGCGCCCGCCCGCGTCGTGAGCGAATGGGAAGAAATACGCGCCCGTATCCGCGAAGCTGCCGAAACGGCGGTCTCTGGCGGAACCAAACGCGGCGACTGCGCGAGATGCCCGTTTGCCGCGAACTGCGCCGAGGGCGGCGTCCCATACTGTTAAACCAAACGCGAATCGAGCGTCACCTGCGCTTGCCCGTTATTCTGAGCAGGTGGATGAAGATGTTGATGAAATCGAGGTACATTTCGAGCGCCGCGACCACGGCCACGCTCCGCGTGACTTCCTCGCCGCGACCGCTCGCGGCGGCAATCCCGCGCCACTTGAACGTATCGTACGCCGCGAGGCCGGTGAATATCAGGACGGCCATTATCGAGATGACGAAGCTCATCTTCTCCCCGCCGATGAACATATTGGCCACGATGGCGATCAGCAGGCCAATCACTCCCATTTTCAGGAAGTCGCCGAACTCGGTGAGGTCGCGTTTGGTGACGGCTCCGTAGGCGCTCATCGCGCAAAACAAGCCGGCGGATATGAAAAACGCCCCGGCCACCGACTCCCGGGTGTAGATAAGAAGCAGCGGCGCGATCGTCAGCCCGTTCAGTCCGGAATACACGAAAAACAGCGCGCTCGCCGCCGCCGGAGTGAGTGACGTCACCCTGGCCGACAGGAAGAACACTATCACGATTTCCGCCACGCAAAGAACGATGAAAGGAGTCATCCCGTGCGCGACAAAAAGCGCGTTGCTGACGGTTTGCGAAGTGACTGCGAGATACGCCGCGCAACCCGTCACGACGAGCCCCAATGTCATCCAGACATATACCCTCCTCATGAATCCCGCGACCGCCCGCTCGGCGCGGGAGGCCTCCGGCGTGTAATACTTCTCTCTTTCGACATCCATTATTTTCACAGCTCCCTTCTCGATATGTTTCACAGCCGATTATACGCCGCGCGCCGCGAAAATCAAGCGCCGCCGCGCTGTCTGAATCCGCCGGCAAAACCACGGGGCGCCGCCCCGAACCCCGCAAGGGGACCGGGTCCCCTTGACCCCTTGTTTTGTTAATTTTTTCATCACGTTAAATATTGGGGAAATGTTTCACGGCGGGCGGGTATTCGTGCTTTTCCGACTGCTTTGCCTCATAGAACTTGGAGAATTTCAAAAAACGCAGATAGGCGAATTCGACGGAATAGATGAACCCCCAAAAGCCGTACAAAAAGAAGCGATCCAGGATGAACCGCTTGAAAAAGTTCAGCGACATCGCCCCGACCATCCGCCAGGGCGAGTAGTTTTTACCGAGTATGACAGCGCGATCCACCAGTCTGCCGGCTTCCGCGTCGTATTTTTCGTTGAGCGCGGAGATCGATAAAAAAGAATAGTGGTGCGCGAAACCGCGCAGCAGTTTCGTTTTCGCGTCCGGTTTGATCCGCGCCACGTCGTCGTGGCCTATCGTTCCCGCCATGGTGAACGCGTCCCTGTCGTAGAACCTTATAAGTTTGTAATGTTTCACAAAGGGGTTTGGCCTGTTCCGTCCCATCACCATGTCGGCTATCCTGACGCGGTAGGCGTCGTGGACGCCGTTTTCGCGCACATCCCGTATCTCCGCGGCCAGTTCCCCTGACACCACTTCGTCGGCGTCGAGCCGCAACGCCCACCTGTGCGAGCACTGTTCCTCGGCCCATTTCACCTGATGCCCCACCGATTCCCAGTCGTGGCGCAAAAAACGCGCGCCGTAACGCGACGCTACGCTTTCCGTGCCGTCCGCGCTGCCGGAGTCCACTATCACTGTCTCGTCGGCCAGGCCCTTTATCGACTCCAGAACCAAAGGCAAACGCCGTTCCTCGTTTTGCGTTATGATGTAACAGGAGAGTTTGGGAATATGCAACTACTGCTCCTCCTTCCAGTAAAATCGCAGCGATGTCAGGAAAATCCCCGCCCATGCTCACGCGTGATGATGAAAAGCGGCGGTTTCGGGATACGCGTCTACCGCGCTTCCTCGTAAAACCGTATCATGGCCTCGGCGGCTTCGGCCGGCGTTGGCAGTTTCACCGCCAGTTTCGGGGAATGAGCGTATTTTCCGCCGAAGAACGCGCCGAACGCCTCGCTCCACGCTTCCGCGTCTCCGGGGGGCAGTAGGCCCGCTCCGTCGGAGCCGGTGAGTTCTCTCGTCACGGGCAGATCGGACGCGATCACCGGAACTCCGGACAACAGCGCCTCCGCCAGCGTCAGGCCGAATCCCTCGGCCAGGGAAGGATGCAGAAAAAGGTCGCAATCCGCCAGGGCTTCGGGTATTTCGTCGCTGAAACCGCGCATTGTCACCCTGTCACCGATGCCCAGTTCCCGCGCCCTGCCCTCCGCGGTTTGCCTGAAGGGGCCGTCGCCGAAAACGTCGAGCGTCCACGCGTGTTCTTTATGGCGTGCCAGGGCTTCGATAACGGCGAGCGGAAATTTTTTGGGGCTCAAACGTCCCACGTAGAGCAGGCGTTTTGCGTCACCGCCGCCGCCCCTCCGGGGCAGGAGTTTTTTTGTCATGGGGTTGTAAATCACTTTTGCCGGAACGTGTTCGGGCAGCCAGTTTAAAAGCGAATCGAGCGCGTGTTTCGAGACGCAGGTCACTCCGTCGGCGTGTTTCACGGGCCACACGCCGAGGTTGTATTTGGCGTAGTCGTTGTGCGCGGTGAAAAAAAATTTCACGCCGGGCGCGAGGCGCTTCGCGACGCGGCATATCCACGCCGGAACCCTCGAATGAGCGTGTATCGCCGACACTTTTTCGCGCGTAATCATTCGTGCCAGCCGAAACGCGCACGACAGTCCGATCGCGGGGTTTTTTCTGTGCGCGGGCATCCTGATATGCCGCACATCCGCCGACAGGAGCGATTCCAGTTTGCCGCCGGCCGAAATGACGGAGACATTGTGTCCCAAAAGAGCCTGTTCGTTCGCGTACACGGGGACTACGCGCTCCACGCCGCCGTCCTCCAGTTCCGGCAGGACATGGATGATGTTCACGAGCGCGATTTGACCCTGTAGAACAGTTTGGGGGAGGCGAGTATGCACATGGCCTTTAAGAACAGCTCGGGCTTCCGCGCCGCGTACTTGCGCGTGGCGAGCAGCAGGCGGCGCGCGTCCGGGGATGCGAGCGCGCGGTTGAATTTCTCCCTGTCGCCCTCTTTCGCCGCCAACGTCAGCACCCTCATGAAATACTCCGGCATAATGAGGTTGTCGGCCATATCCAGCAATTTGGGCGACGTGGAATGTTCTTTGATGTAATTCGCTATTCGGAGCGTCGCGGCGGTGATATTTGAATACCGCCGGAGGCGTGTTTCTTTCGAGGAAAGCGAGGAATACGACATATTCCCTCCGTGATGCACGTAAACATAGGGGCATCCCGGCGAGACCGCGACCTGACGGCACCGGGAAAAAGCCTTCACCGTAAACTCGTAATCCTCTCCAAACCGGCATTTCTCGGTAAACTCAAGGCGGGCCTCGCGCAGGAAAGACGTCTTGAAGAGCGTGGTGACCACAGATCCGAAGTGCTTCAGAATTCGCTTGAACGTCAATTCTTCCCCCGGGTAAGTCACGGATGTATCCAATGTTATCGGCACGGGCTTTTCCAGCCCGGTATCCTCGAAATAATCCCTGAAACCGCATAACGCGGCGTCGGAGTCGTTTTTGGCGATCGCGCCGCGCAATGTGGATATGAAGCCGGCGTCTGACCTGTCGTCCGCGTCCATAAACAGGACGTACCCGCCATTCGCGACGCGCAGCCCGGCGTTTCGCGCCGCGGAGAGGCCGAGATTTCGCGCGTGCCTCGATATCCTGTACGGGCGTCCGCCGGCCCGAAGCAACCCGTCGGCTTTTTCGGCGGTGCCGTCGGATGACGCGTCGTCGATCACTATTATTTCTATCGGGTCGTAGTCCTGCGCCAACAACGAAGAAAGAGAACCCTCGATTCTGTCGCCGACATTATATGCCGGCACCACGACGCTCACCAGTTGACGCAAGCAATGTCACCCCGCTCTCTCCCCAACCTCGGCGTCATTAAAACACAAATACGGGGTTTTGAGAATATCCGCCGCGGTTTCGTTTTCTCGTAAGGAATTCGGGCGCGAACGCGCGCGGCGCTTTAAAACGCCGCAAAGCAAATTTTTTGAAACAGCCGCGCGCCGGATACAAAATTTCCCAATACGCCGGACACTTAAAAAATCTTCGATTTTCCGGGGCCGGTTGCCAAACGCGGCGCCGCCGCCCAATCTGTCTTGTATGGGGCGGAGAGGGCCCGCCGCCCGAAAACTCCGAAGGAGGAATGTGAAATGGCGACGATATCGGTGCAGCCGGGAAGGATGACGTTCAAACTGAACACCGGCGAGACGGAAGGCGAAAAGACCGTTTACAAAAACGCGTCTTTGAGCGGGGTAAAGGGCACGGCCGGCGCGGACAACCTCGCGTCGGTGGCGCTGGCGGTGGGCGGCTTGTTCTCGATGGACGTGGAGTCGATATCCCTGCGGCGCAACGAGATGCTGATCATTTAACCGAAGGGGGCGTGACGATATGACGACAGCGACTCTGACACTGGCGATGAAATTCAGCGCGGCCGACGACAAGAAAAAGACCGTGTCGCTCCGGGAAGTGAGGGACGATATCACGGAGGCGGAGGCGAAAGACGCCATGGACGCCATCATCGCGAGCGGCGTTTTCAACTACGAGCCCGACGAGAAACTTGGGGCCGCGATAACGACCCGCAGCGTGAATACGCTGTTCTAGGCGGAAGCGAAAGGGTGGGCGGGCGTAAAAGCCCGCCCTTTTTTGGGCGCGACGCGCGAAAGGGGAAAGATGAATATGGAAGAAACGTTGATAAATTTCGCGGAAGGGGCTTTTTCCATCGCCGTGGCCGGTTTTCTCCTGGTCAGGATGGAGCGCAGGCTCGACGAGCTGACGAGCGCCATAGCGCGCCTGGAGAGCGCGATAACGGGGATGAGCGCCCGATGATAAACGGCAAGAAATACCCGCGCCCGGGGTACGCGAATTGAAAACATAAATCGAAAGGAAGCGAGCCGAATGAGAATCACCCAAAAGAGACTGAAGAGCATAATCGATGAGAACGCCGGAAAAATCGGCTGCTACGCCCGAAAATACTCGCGGCGCGCGGGGGCGGAGGAAGCGGATCTGCGGCAGGAAGGATACCTCGCGCTGCTGAAACTGGTCAAAAAAGCCTCCCGGAGCGACTTGAAACGCGCGATATCCAACTCGCTCCGCGGCATGGTGCGCGACGCCGCGTTCAGGCTCTACCACCCGGAAGGCACGATTCAACTGTCACAGTGCGACCCCGATGACGACGACGAGGCGTTGTTGCGGGCGGAGGATATCGCCGACATCGAAGCCGAGGAGGATTTCGAGCGCCTGGAACTGACCGACGCCATAGAGCGCCCGCTCGACGGGGAAAACCGCCGTCTGGCGGAATTGCTCGCGGAAAACAACACTCACGCCGAAATCGCCCGCGTGTTCGGCATTTCGCGCCAGGCCGTGTCCCGAAAAGTGACGCGTTTGAGAAAAATCTTGCGAAACGCCCTGTCCGTAAACTGACCCCAAACAGCGAGTAAAAACTGACAACGCGAACAACGCCCGCCGCGAGCGCGACTCTCCGGCGGGCGAACACCGTATATGAGCGTCAATACGCGCAATGCGCGCCCCCGCAATTTCATTTGGCGATATCTTTACTTATCATGATCATGATGATATATTTTTTTCGGGAAGGTACACGGAGGACGCGAGAACCGTGAAGCCTGACATGCTCGAATATTTATTGGGAAGGTCGGGACAAAAAGACATTGAAGAAGATAAACGCCCTCATCGAACCGCCTTGTTTATCGGCTTGTCGGCGATAAAGCCATTGAAATATCTCAATGCGGAGGGCATTACAGCGACAAATAATTTTGGGAAATGAGTTATGATAATCCCATTCGGGAAACCGAAAATTGATTCAGTTCTTCTGAAATGTTCAAAAAAAAGCCGCCCTCCGAAGGCGGCTTTTGTAGTCTTATCAGATATCATCACTGGGAGCAGGTGAATCCAACCTTCTGTCCCAGCCTACCCTGGGAGTCCCATTGGCTTTATTGCCGGACAATGTGCTGTTAGTATCAACAAGTCCGGCGAATTTACCGGTCGCGCGCACCTTATTTGTGTCTTTCGCAAAGCCCTCGGCAATACCCTCGGCAATATCGGCGCTGGTTGAAATATCGGCGCCTATCGCGGAACAATTTGTTATCGTTCCCGCGCCGTCATTTTTGCCGACAAATCCGCCAGCGCAAACACCTGAAGGGATCGCGCCCGTAAATGCCGCGTGAACAATGACATTTACATCCCTACAATCCACTATTGTCCCACCGCGGTTAATTCCGACAAGCCCGCCGGCGTAGGCGCTGTAAGCGTTTGCGGACGTAGAAACACTACCTGTTGCCGTGCAATTTGTTATCGTTCCCGTAAAATTATATCCGGCAAGCCCACCCACCCAACTATGAGTATTATTCCCACTGTTGTTGACAGAAATTAAAACATCCCGCACCTTAACATTTTTGATAGTGCCGAGGTTAATTCCGAATAAACCTCCATACGCGCCGGAATTTCGCGCATCCATCATAATTATGTTCGATACTGTGCAGTTTCGACCGTCAAATGTGCCTAAAAACGGCGAGTCCCCTTGTGACATACCTATTGGTGTCCAATAGTGGTTGCCAAGGTCAATATTTCCGGTAACGCTGATGGTTTCGCCCTCAAAGGCATTACCGTCGCTGACGAGTTTCGCCAACCCGGCCAATTCCTGTGCGGTTGAAATCTCATATGGTGTGTTGGAATACCAGCCTGTATCGTAATTACCCTCGTCCTGCCAGTTACCCTGCGGTTCCGGTCTCGG
>JAIRKI010000012.1 GCA_031260185.1 Synergistaceae bacterium
GCGCATTCTGATTGAGAATATCAACGCTAAAATCAAGGTCTTCAAAATCACGGCAAACAAGTATCGCAATCACCGAAAGCGTTTTGCCCTGCGCATGTCGCTTATTTGTGGGATCATCAACTTCGAAAACAGAAATTAATTCCCGAGGAGGTCTATTGCAAAAGTAAGATACGCGGGAAGCGCGTCCTCGCGCTTGTTACTACGGAGCCCCGTGGTTTTGCCTTTCGAATTCGAGCAAAAACCGTTTTACGCGGAGACCACCGCCGTAACCCGTCAGGCTTCCGTCGCGTCCTATTACGCGGTGGCACGGCACGATTATCGCGGCGGGATTGCGGTGATTCGCGGAGCCGACTGCGCGGGCGGCGCGAGGTTTGCCTATCAGCGCTGCTATGTCCCCGTAGCTTCGCGTCTCTCCGTATCCGATCGTCAGAAGCGCGTTCCACACGGATATCTGAAACTCGGTGCCGTCAAGCGACAGAGGCAAATCGAACGCCGTCCGCGCGCCCGCGAAATACTCGCCGAGCTGACGCGCGGCTTCTTTTATGAGCGGTGTTTCCGCGCGCCCGTATCCCGGCGCGTCATCCCCGCCCCCGAAAAAAACGAGGGATACGGCGCCGTCTTTCTCCGCTATACCGACTTCGCCGATGGGGTAATTGTAATAGAACACATTTTTCATCGCGCCGTTACATCTTGTGAAACACGGCTGTCTATATACCGCTCTCTGTTTTTTACTTGTTTTTCCGGTACGCCGCCCAGACCACAGAGGCGGCTATCGAGTACATCTTGGTCTCGGCGGAATCCGCCCTGCTGACCAGGATTATCGGCGCCTTGGCGCCCAGCACCACCCCCGCCGTCTTGTTGCGCGCGAAATACACTATCGACTTGGCCAGGATGTTGCCGGCCTCGATGTCGGGGACCAGGAGGATGTCGGCGCGGCCCGCGACCTCGGAGACTATGCCCTTGTGTTTCGCGGACAGTTCCGAAACCGCGTTGTCGAGCGCGAAAGGCCCGTCTACGACGCAGCCTTTTATCTGGCCGCGGCGCGACATCTGGGCCAACGCCGCGGCGTCTATGGTGGGAGCCATATCGGGGTTCACCACCTCGACCGCCCCGAGCACCGCGACTTTCGGGTTTTCGACGCCGAAAGCGCGCGCGAATTTGGCCGCGTTGTCGATTATCTTGGCTTTGGCGGACAGGTCGGGATACGGTACGAACGCGCCGTCTGTGACGAATATTATCCTGTCGTAACCCTCGATCTCGTGGAAATAGACGTGCGAGATGACGCCGCCGGAACGCAGGCCTTTTTCCTTGTTAAGCACAGCCCTCAGAAAGTTGTCGGTGTGGAGCATCCCCTTCATGAGAATCTGCGCCTTGCCTGACGACACGAGTTCGACGGCGGCCATTGCCGCCGCGGCCTCCCCGCTTTTTTCGTCGACGATGTCGTAATCGGCCGGGTTCACGCCGATTTTTTCCGCCACCAGGGCGATTTTGTCAGCGTCGCCGGTGAGGAACGCTTTTGCCACTCCCTTTTTGCGGGCAGCTTCGACGGCTTCCAGGACGTCGGCGTCGGCGGCGCATGCCACGCTGATCGTCATGGGCCCCACTTTGGACGCGTGTTCCAGCATTTTCGTGAGCGTGCGAATCTGTTCCATTACAATCGATGCCTCCTCGGTAAATTTAATTTTTGGACAACTCTCTTGAAAATAAGCATACCATAACAGGCGCGTTTTGGATAATCCCCGTATAGTAAAATAATTATAACAGTCAGGGCAAACGGGAGGAAATTGAGATGTTGTTCAGGTTCGCTCAGATATTTTTCAGGATGTATTTTTTTCTGTATCACCGCTTGTCGGTGAGGGGGCTTTCGTGCCTCAAAAAATTTTTGGCGGACAACGGGGGCAAGCCGGTCATATTGGCAGCCAACCACGAGAGTTATCTCGACCCTCCGCTCGTCGGGATGCTGTTTCCCAACGCGATAAGGTTCATAGCGTGGGACGGCATTTTTAAATTTCGGCCCTTCGCGGCGCTGCTCCGCGCGTTGGGGGCGGTTCCGGTGAGCCAGGAAAATAAAAACAGCGCCGCGAGCCTTTTGAGGGACGTCATGGAGTTCATTAGGCAGGGTTTCAGCGTCCTGATTTTTCCCGAGGGCGAACGCTCTCACGACGGGAACGTCGGCCCGTTCGAGGGCGGGGTCGCGCTGATATCGACAAAAACGCTCGCCCCCATCGTGCCGGTATGGATAGACGGCACTTTCGAGGCGTATCCGCGTTTCCGCAAATTCCCTCGCCCGAAACGCGTCGCGGTAACGTTCGGCAACCCGATATTCCCCGGCGATATCCCTCGCGGCATCCCCGAAAAGGAACGCCGGCGCCTCTTGCTGGACACGCTCGAACGCGCGCTCGCCGGCATGAGAGACGGCGTTTCGCGGGGTCACAATTGTACAGCCGCGGGCATTGACGGTGATAACCGCGCCCTGCGGCGGCATCATAACCCGAACAGCCCGGCGATGTCGGCGTCGTCGAGGGTTCTGCCGGATTTTTTGCCGGCGTTTTTCAACATGGCGCCTATTTTTTCCTCGACCGATTTTTTGAGCAGCTCCGAAAAATCTATGCCACGGAGGGTGAAAAACAGCGTCGGATCGTGATCGAGCCGCGCTCCGACGCCGTAAAGAGCGGCGGCCACGTGTTTGCACATCTCGGCCCAGTCGGGACATGAGCAGTCGAGGTGAATTTCGCTCGGCGAGGGAAAAAGGCCCGTCCCCCGCTTCAGAAATATTTGCGCCAGGTCTTCGGGGAACTTGCCCTCCACGAGATCGGAAATTCCGGCAATCCTCCGGCTGCACTGCTTTACGATGATTTTCCATCTCGCTTCCGAAAGTTTGTCGATTCTGATTAACACGTCGTAGGGAGTTTTTCGGGAACCCGACACCTTGGCGTTTATGACTCCGGGCCCGATTCGCAGGTCAAGCACCATTCCGCTCATGACGTAAGATCTTCCGCGTCCTATGCGATTGGCGTAGTCGGCGTAACTTTCGAGATTTTTGTTCCACGCGGCGCCCCACCATGTGACGGCTATTTTTCTGCCCTCTATGACTATAGGCGCTATGTCGGGGTTTTTCTGCCTCAGCTTGGCGAGTTTTTTCTGCGCCTCGGCTTTTTTTTCGGCGACCGGTTTATACAGTTTATATCCGTAGTATCCTCCCCACATCAGGCTTTCGCCTCCAGTCTGAAGAGTCCGGCGAGTTCATCGTTGTCCATTTCCGTGATCCACGTCTCGCCCGAGGACGCGACGACATCGCCCGCGAGACGCTGTTTTCCCTCCAGCATGGCGTCGATCTTTTCCTCGATGGTTCCGGCGGTGATAAATTTATGCACCAGGACGTTTTTTTTCTGCCCGATCCGAAACGCCCTGTCGGTCGCCTGGTTTTCGACGGATGGGTTCCACCAGCGGTCGAAGTGTATCACATGGTTTGCCGGCGTCAGATTGAGCCCCACTCCGCCCACTTTCAGCGACAGTACCATAAACGGCGTGTAATTCTCGTCGTTGAAGCGGGCGACTAATTCGCCGCGTTTTTTGACCGGCGTCCCCCCGTGCATGGACAGCCCCGGACATCCGAAAACCCCTTCGAGGTGTTTGGCTATCGGGGCGACCATTTCCCTGAACTGGGTGAAAACGAGCACGCGTTCGCGTTTTTCCGCTATTGTCTCGCATATCTCGGAAAGTTTCCCGAACTTGCCCCCCTCGGACGCGTCGAAGGCGTTTTGGCCCAGATACTGGTCGGGATGATTGCATATCTGCTTGAACTTCATTATGCTCGCCAGAATCAACCCTTTGCGCTCTATCCCAGAAGCCTCGTCCAGCGCGCGTTCTATATCCTTCACCAGGGCGCTGTACAAAACTATCTGTTTTTTCGTCAAATTAGTGAACGCTTTGACCTCGATCTTTTCCGGCAGATCGGAGATGATGGATTTGTCGGTTTTGAGACGCCGCAGGATGAAAGGGCTCACGATGCCGCGCAACCGGGAATAGCCCTTGATGTCGTCCTTCAGTGCTTTCGCGAATTTATCGAATTCTTTGGCCGTTCCGAGAAGGCCCTTGTTGAGGAAGTCGAAGATGGACCACAGGTCGGACAGCCTGTTTTCGACGGGCGTGCCGGTCATGGCTATCTTGCAGGCCGACTTGAGCGCCTTGACGGCGCGCGCCTGTTTTGTGCCGGCGTTTTTGACGGCCTGCGCCTCGTCCAAGACTATCATGTCCCATTCGATTTTTTTCAGCGATTCGAGTCTCGCCGCCATTCCGTAAGTCGTGATGAACAAGTCGGCAACGTCTGTATCCCACTTGTCGCGGGCGGAGCGTATGACCGCGTATTTGAGCCGGGGCGCGAATTTCTCGGTTTCGTTCACCCAGTTGCCGAAAAGCGACGCCGGTATGACGAGCAGCGTTTTCGTCCCCCCGTTTTTGCGCAGATATTCGAGAAGCGCCAAAATCTGGACGGTCTTGCCGAGTCCCATGTCGTCCGCGAGCAGCGCGCCGAAACCGAGACTTTTCATCTGTCCCAGCCAGTTTAGGCCGATTTGCTGATAAGGCCGCAGCTTGGCCTTGAAGTCTTCCCCGGCGGACAAATTTCCGATTTTAACGGGAGCCAGCAGCGTATTCCTCACGCCGTCCAGCCATTCGCCGTTTGTGATTTCAATTTCGGAGAGCGCGTCCGCGCCGGATGACGCGCCGATATTGAGCTGCATCCTCATCGCTTCCGCGAAAGTGACGTCTTGCATCCCGGCCGCCCTGTCGAAGGCCTCGATTGCCGCTTTGAGCCTGTCGCGGTCGACCTCGACCCATTTGCCTTTGATGAACGACAGCCCGTTCGTCATGGACATGAGGGCTTCGGCCTCGTCCCTCGAAATCAGGTCGTCCCCGAGGTAAATGGCCGGGTCGAACGACAGCAGGGCGTCCAGACCGACCACCGCGGGCATTCGATTCCCCACCGACACCGCGACGCGGACGCCTCCCTGTTTCTTCCACCAGTTCGGAATGCGGCAGACCACGCCGCATTCCTCGTAGAGAGGAACCTCTCTGAGAAACGTGTACGCGTCGCCGGCGCCGAACCTCAGCGGGGAAAACAATTCCCCGCTTTCCATCAGTTCGGAAATGAATTCGCTCTTCTCCGCCGTCTTGCTGACCGTCGACAGAAGGGCGAGAAGTTTGTCCTGATCCTCCCGGTATTCGATCAGCGCGTTTTTGAGCGGAAGGTGGCTCACTTTTTCCCTGCTTCCGGTGCTGTACGTGGACAGGAACGCGAACGGGGAATCGTCGTTTTTGTTTTCCACGAGATGGAAGAACACCCGTCCCACCACGTTGATATCCGATTTTTTGCCCCGCAGATACTCCTCAACGGTACACGAACAGCTCGCCGCCTCGCCGTCGAAAACGGCCCTCAACTCGCGCCAGATTCCCTCAATCCAGCCCGCGTCCACAAATTCGATCCCGACGGCGTAAGGCGCCGCGCGAAGTATATCGAGTTTTGTCTCCTCCGAAACCGGAGATGATTTTCTCGTGATCTCGATATCGCTGTCGCGCGACAGCGATTCGGCAAACAGGCCGGAGATATAACGCAGATAAGCCAAGGACGGCGAATGAAGCGCGTTTTTCGCCGTAAAGCCGAATTCGAACAGCGCTTTGAATTTATCGCGCGCAAAATCGTCGAGCAGATTTTGCGCGAAAAAATAATTTTCATTCGAGGCGGGGACCCGGTCGAGAATGAAACCGTCCCGCGTGAAAATCGCCGCGATCTCGTAATTTGTCATGATATTCACCTGTCAGAATATGGCACAGAGTTTCGGAGATGTCAAGGCCGGAGTGTCGCCAACGGGACAGTGAAAATGTCACCCCCACCTTCTCCAAAAAGAGAAGAAGGAAGACGCGGATAGGGCGGCGCGGAAAATTTCTCGGTAATTGAGATAATGGGGAGATGAAGAACAGTGGC
>JAIRKI010000036.1 GCA_031260185.1 Synergistaceae bacterium
AAAAAAATTTATTATATATATTAGTTTTTTAGAGAGAGAGAGAGAGAGAGAGAGAGAGAGAGAGAGAGAGAGAGTGAGAGAGAGAGAGAGAGAGAGAGAGTGTGTGTGTGTGTGTGTGTGTGTGTGTGTGTGTGTGTGTGTGTGAAGCATTTATTTTTCACCTCCATCTTATAAATAATTCTATACATTAGGGAATCTCTAAAAATCCTTTTTCAGACAGATTTCAGTATTACGAATCCAGTATTTATCAGAGCGGCATATCGCAAAAACGGGATTTTTAGAGATTCCCATTAAGAAATGCATGATTTGCGCCCGTCGTTATCCGAGCGCAAATAAACGCGCAAAAAGAATCTTGTTCGTGCTCAACAGATCAGCACAATCTTTTTGTCAGTCGTAAAGCGCGTCACTTCGCGCTCATTGCCGGGGCTTCGGTCTCGCCGTCCTCGAAATTGTCGCGGACGAACCCGCGCAGAATTTCCTCCCTGTCGACCGTGCCCACGAGCATACCCTCACGTATTACGGGCGCGCGGCGGATGTTTTTTTTGAACATCTGTATCATCACGTTGGAAATGGTTTCATCCTCCGCGAAAGCTATGCAGTTCTTCGTCATGTAGTCGCGCGCCAAGTCGTGTCCCGCGCGTTTGACCATGCCTTTTATTTTCGCCACATCGGGCATGGTGAAACTCTCGTCCATATGGCCCAAATATCCCGGTATGACGGCGCGAAGTACGTCCTTTTCGCTCAGGAATCCGACGATGCGGTCGGCTGAGTTCACTACCGGAAACCCGCTGGTGTCGTGCAACGCCATCAGGGATATGGCTTCGAGAAGAGATGTCTCCTCCGCAAGCGATGTAAGGTCCCTGTCCATGATATCTCCGACAACCATTTTACCGCCTCCCCGTTTCATAAGTCATACCTTCCGAATGGTCACGCCGCCAAGCGTGGATTCGACAGCCGCCCTCGACGGCAAGCCCTTCCGCGGACAACTGACGGTCTGAATCACGCAGGACATCCCAAACCTCATCGTGTCCTCCATACTCATCCGTTCCTCCCTCGCCGCCATCATCCCCGCCATGAGAGCATCGCCCGCGGCCCGGTACGTGACGGGATTTTCCGGTTTTATCTCGGCGAGATAAAAACCCTTCGTGGTGCAAAACAGGTTGGATTTATCGGAATGCGAGGCGATTATACAGTCCACGCCCTCGTCGAAGATGCGTTTCGCCGTTTCCATGAGATGATCCATCGCCGGGGGCGTGACATTCCGGCCGGAATCCCCAGACCTCCGGTCTATCTTGACGACCGTCGGAAGCGCTTCTACCGCCAAATCGAGAGCTGTACCCGACGCGTCGATGTAGACGGGCACGTTTTTGCGCTTCACGATGTCGATGACGTCCCGGTAAAACGTGTCCGGCACGCCGGGAGGAAGATCGCCCCCCATCTGTACGGCCGTCGCCCGCGGCATGAGGCGCTCCATGTTCCAGAAAAACCGTTTCAACGCGTCGGAAGAGACGGCGGGACCTTCCTCGGTGACGGCGGTCTCCGCGCCCGACGCGTCTCTGATGAACGTATTGGTACTGTTCCTGCCCTTTATATTCACGAAGTTCGCGGTGATTCCCCAAGAGAGGAGTTTGTCCCGGATGTACCCTCCCGTGTGTCCGGCGAGAAATCCGGTGGACACAGAGTCGTATCCCAGCTGTTTAAGGATAATCGACACGTTGACCCCCCTGCCGCCGGGGGAACAAACGACACTTCGGGCCCTGTGCCATCTTCCGGGCTTAAATTCATCCGTGGCGTAGGATTCGTCCATCGCCGGGTTCGGTGTGACAGTGACAATCATTTGACAGCGCCTCCCTGATAACGTTTCTCGATGGTCCGGTTTTATTTTAATCTATTTGGGCAATTTGCGCCATAGCATAAACCTCGTTATTTCCCTGTGATCCCGCAAAATTTTTTCAAGCGAGAGCGACGGCGCTTCGCGCGCGGCAATCTCCGCTATTTCGCCCGGCTGTTTTCCTCCCCCCGTCTCGAAAAAGAGCGCCGCTCCGGGCTTCAAAAAACACGGCAACCCGCCCAGCAGCGACCTAAACACATAAAGCCCGTCGGCGCCGCCGTCCAAAGCCTCCCTCGGCTCGTAATCCCTCACCTGGGATTCCAGCGTCCCGATCACGGCCGACGGAATATAGGGCGGATTCGCTATCGCCATGTCGAGCGATTCGGGTTTTATGGGCGCCGCGGCCGGGTCATCGCATTCGATGAACGTTATCCTGTCCGCGACGCCGTGAAACTCCGCGTTGCGCCGCGCGGACGCGAGCGCGGCGGGCGACGAATCGACGGCGAACGCCGTGAAACCGGGATTATCCGCGCAAAGAGTGACGGCGATACAACCGCTCCCGGTACACCAGTCGGCGAACGAGCCTCCGCCGATTTTTTTTAGAAAACCGTCCGCGATCCCGGTCAGTATTTCCGTCTCCGGTCTCGGGATGAGCGTGCTTTTGTCGACGAAAAATTTTCGCCCGCAAAAAAACGCGTCGCCCAACAGATAAGCGAGAGGTTCGCCGTTCGCTCGGCGGCGCGCCAGACTCAGCGCCAAGTCGCGCTTTTCGCCGGGCGGTTCCTCGCGCGGGCGTGACAGCAACCACGTTCGCGATACCCTCAAGACGCCGCAAATTATCATGTCGGCATCCGGATTTGGAGATTGCGCTCCACCGTCACACAGGACGCGCCTGAGAAACATACGCAACGCCAAAACGCTTTTTGGGGATATTCGTTCCATCACATCAGGACGCGAAGTCCTTCATCCTCTCGGCCCGGTCGGCCATCGAAAGCGCGTCTATCAGCTCGCCCAAGTCTCCCTCCATCACCTGGTCGAGTTTGTGGAGGGTGAGGCCTATGCGGTGATCCGTGACGCGGTTCTGCGGAAAATTGTACGTCCTGATTCGCTCCGACCTGTCGCCGGAACCCACCTGCCACTTGCGCTCCGCCGCCATCGCGTCCCGCTGTTTTCGCGATTCCACGTCGTACAGCTTGGTTCGCAAAAACTGCATGGCCCTGGCGCGGTTTTTTATCTGCGAGCGTTCGTCCTGACAGGTCACGACGACTCCGGTCGGCAGATGCGTTATCCGCACGGCGGAATCGGTCATGTTCACGTGCTGGCCGCCCGCGCCGCCCGCGCGATATGTGTCTATCTTCAGGTCCTCCGGGCGGATTTCCACATCGACATCCTCGGCTTCCGGCAGTACCGCCACAGTGGCGGCCGAGGTGTGAACCCTGCCGCTCGCCTCCGTCACCGGCACGCGCTGAACCCTGTGGACGCCGCTCTCGTATTTGAACTTGCTGTACGCGCCGCTCGCCTCTATCCTGAACGCTATTTCCCTGTAACCGCCGATGCCGGTCTCGCTGACGTCGAGCACCTCCGCGCGCCAGTTCCGTATCTCGGCGTACCTCGCGTACATGCGGAAAAGATCGGCCGCGAAGAGCGCCGCTTCCTCGCCGCCCGTGCCTCCGCGTATCTCTATCACCACGTTTTTGTCGTCGTCTCTGTCCCTTGGGAGAAGAAGCGCGTGAATTCTCCGCTCGATTTCGGGAAGAAGCGCGTCCAGACGTTCCAGTTCCTCGCGCGCCAGCGCGCGTATCTCCCCGTCGGTCTCGCCCGCGATCAGCTGACGCGACTCATCCGCTTCGCGCGCGTTCTTTCGGTATTCGTCGAAAGCCTCCATGAGAGGTTCCAACTCCACATGTTTTTTGCCCAATACCTGCATTTCGGATGGATTCGAGGCCACGCCGGGGTCGGACATGCGGCTTTCTATCTCCTTGTAAGTCCTCTCAACCTCTTCGAGTTTATTCCATATTTCCATTTTGATGACCATTCATTTCTTCGAAAGGCACAAAACGTTCCGACGCGCTCCCGGCGTTCAGAGTCGCGTAAGGATCGAGCGCGATCTCGAGCGATTTGATCGCCACCTCCAACATGGAATTATCGGGTTCCCTGGTCGTCAGAAATTGCAGGGCAAGCGCCGGCATTATGAGATATTTCCCCCACGTGTCGGATTTCGACGCCCCCCTTATGATCTCGTAGGATATCCCAACGACGACGGGCAGCAACACGACGCGCGCCGCCGTCCTCTGCCATATCGGGCCGCGTCCGAAGAACGAGAAAACTATTATGCTCACCATGACAACCACGATCATGAAAGACGTGCCGCACCGCCTGTGGATTCGCGAATGAGCCGCGACGTGTCCGACATCCATCGGGGCCCCGCGCTCGTACGCGTTTATCGTCTTGTGTTCCGCGCCGTGATACGCGAACACGCGTTTTATGTCCTTCCACATGCCGACCGCGGCAACATATCCGATGAAAACGAGCCCCCGCGTCACGCCCTCCGCCACGTTTTTGGCGACGGCGGAAACTCCGGCGTAACCCGCTATCTTGTCGGAAACCCACACGGGCAGCGCTATGAAAAGCCCGCCGACCATGAGAACGGCGAATATCACGGAGACAGTCATTTCGAGCGCGGAGAAATTCTCCTCCTCGCCGAGCGCCTGCTCCGCCGAAACCGACAGCGCCCTGAAACCCACCCGCGTCATATCGGCCATGGACGCGAAACCGCGCACTATCGGCAGTTTCCACGCCCCTCTCTTGAGCCATTTCGATTCGAGCCAGGCGTTATGCCACATGGAGCCGTCCGGCTTGCGTACCACAAGCCCCCAATGCTTCGGCCCTTTCATCAACACGCCCTCTATCACCGCCTGACCGCCCACCGGAATACGCCGGGATTCGTTCACCCGACCCGTCAGGGAAATCACGATATGCGCCAGCGCAAACGGAAAACTGAAAATTCGTCTCATTTATCCTCCAATACTTCCTTCGTGTTTTTATAAGGCTTCCCGCAACTCTTCCGCCGTTCGGCGCAGGCCCCTCTCACGCATGACGGCCCCGCGTCCGCGAAAAGCCCGGGCGCCTCGGCGGCCGCGAGCGACAGCATCGCGCGGGCCACGTTCCTTATCTCCCACTGCGCCCCGCGGCACAGCCTCAATCCGAAAAAGTGCAGCAACTCGCGGGCGTTCATGGTCACGATGACGCTTGTCTCGACCCCGTGAGGCAGGATAAAGCGCGCGTCCTCGCGCGGAATGCCTAACGCCGACAATTTTTCGTAAGCCGCCCGCGACGCCGCGAGCGATTCGGCGAACACGCGGGCAGCCTCATCGTTTTGGGATATTTCGGGGGGAACGACGCACGCCGCCCCCTTCATCGCGACGTATCTCTGGCTCCGCTGGGAAAAACTCGCGATACGGTGCCTCACTAGCTGATGTGTCGCCACGCGGCTCACGCCCTCCACGGCGAACGTAAAACCGGCGTGCTCGAAGGGTGAAACGTGGCCGGAATCGCGCAATTTTGCCAGAAACCCGCCGATGCCGTCGTCGTCCAACCCGTCGAACAACTCCCTCACCGGCGAGGCGCTGTAACAAAGTTTGGCGGCAGCGGCGACCACCCGCTCGGCCCGGGTCGTATGAGCTATCAATTTTACCGTCAGACCCATCGTGTTCCTCCGAAATTTTTCCCGATAATATTCCTTCCATATATAATATATTATCATCAACGCGGAAATTATGAACAGAGCGCGGGGGCGGATTCTAAACCACAGAAACAAAATCCCCCGTACCCGGCGGATACAGGGGTCAATTTCAAGCGCCGCGCCGAAGAAGCGATTACTCGGCGGCTTCGGTCTTTCTCTGTCCGTAATTGACGCCCGCGTACTTGGCGCGGAATTTTTCGAGGCGTCCCGCCTCGATGACGCGCCCTTTTTTTCCGGTATAATACGGATGGCAGGCGTTGCAAACCGCGAGTTTCATCTCTTTTCGAGTGGAGCGCGTCACGAAACTGTTGCCGCACGCGCAAGTCACCGTACATTCTTCATATTTCGGATGTATATCTTTTTTCATCAGTCACACCTCCAATTCCACACGCGCATGCTGAAAACGACAAAAAAATTATATTACTCCGCGGCGCAAACCGCAAGATGTTATTCGCGCCTCAAACCACAGGCAAAATAAAAAAATTTAAAAGGGTCCAGGGAGCCAGCTCCCTGGCGGGTGCGGGCAGAGCCCGCAGGTTTTTGCCACGCGCCGTTTCCTCAAAAAAAGTATATACTGAAGCGTGCGCGCTGGGAGAGCGAGAGCCCGCGTGAGAGAAGGAGAAATGGGGCTCCGCCCCAAACCCCGCAAGGGGCTCGCCCCTTGACCCATTTTATAAAGAGGGTGCATGGAGCTCGCTCCCTGCCGGGTTCGGGCGCCCATAGGCCCGATGCTTCTACGGAGAGCCCGAGGTTTTGATCCTGTAATTACGGAGGTTATCGATATGAGTTTGAGCGAAATACAAGAAATAATCGCTGGGATCAAGGGCGCGGACTACGCGGACCTTTACGCCGCCAAAAAAGTGAGCCACAACGTTAGATACGACGACGGCCGCATGGATACGCTGTCCTCGTCGAGATCGGAAGGATTGGGCGTCCGGCTGATCATTGGGGATAATTCCGTGTACGCGCACGTCGGAGGCACGAAATTTTCCGACGCGTTCGGCGCGGTCTCGAAAGCGGCGGACATGGCGGATATCGCTGCGCCCAAACGCGCCCGCGACGGCGAGATGATGGCCGGCGTCGAGTTGTCGCTTCCCTCGCTCGACGTGTCGTTCATGGGGGAACTCGACAGGCGGCTGCGCTCCGAGTGCAAATACCTGAAACAGGCGGCTTTCGGATTTTCCACGTCGAAAAAATCAGTTTTGATAGTGCGCGGCGACGGCGGCATATCCCGCGACGAACACGTTTATACGACTTTCAGGGTTTCGCTCGTGCTGGAGAAGGACGGCGCCGTGGAGACCGGTTTCGAGGCGCGGTCGCTGACCCGCGGCGCGGAAATATTTTGGGCGTCGCCCGACGGGGATGAGCCTGACACACCCGAGAGCGTCGCGAGGGCCGCGCTCGAACGCGGGCTCAAACTGCTGGACGCCGTGCCATGTCCCGCGGGCGGGATGACGGTGCTGCTCGACGGCGCGTCCGGCGGCGCGATGATACACGAGGCTTGCGGGCACGGGCTGGAGGCCGATATCGTTTATAAGGATTATTCGGCTTTTCGCGGTAAAATAGGACAACAGGTGGCCTGCCCGAACGTCACCATCGTTGACGACGCGACGCTGCCCGGCAGGTGGGGATCTTACGCGTTCGACGACGAGGGAACGCCAGCCGCGCGCACCGTGCTCGTGGAAAACGGCGTGTTGAAACGATACATGACCGACATCCTGTCGGCGAAAACGTGGGACCTGCCGAGGACGGGAAACGGGCGCAGACAGTCATACGGGGACTTGCCTATTCCCCGCATGAGCAATACGTTTGTCGTGCCCGGAGACAGCCGTTTCGACGAGATGCTGTCGGGCATGAAAAAAGGTTTTCTCGTGAGAAAGATGGGCGGCGGAGAGGTGAACCCGACGAGCGGCGATTTCGTCTTTCAGGTCACGGAGGGATATATGGTGCGCGACGGCAAAATCGGCCCGATTGTCAAAGGGGCCACGCTGGAGGGCAACGGGCCGGAGGCGCTGCGGAACATAGAGGCCGTGGGGCGCGACCTGAAACTGGATCCCGGAACCTGCGGCAAATCAGGGCAGGGCGTCCCCGTCACCGACGGCCAGCCGTCGCTGCTCATAAAAAACCTGACTGTAGGAGGTTCCGACGCGTAAATGCCCGCCAGAAATGACCGCGAAAACAAGCCGCCCCGGAGAGGGAGCGTCAAAAAAAACGCGCCGCGCAAAGGTTTTTTCGAGAGATGGGCCGAAAAAATCACCGGCCTGTCGGAACATCTCGCGGTCGCCGCCCTCATCGCCGTCATTTTGATTCTTGTGGCCGACGTGTACCTGATCGCGAGCCTGCTGTCGGATCTCACCGGCAGCGTCGGGCGCGCGACGCGCGAGGCGATGGTGGCCAACGCCGGCGGCGGCGCGATATTTATTCTTTTCTTCGCGCTTTACGTGTGCGTGTCTTTGGTCTTCGGCAAAAGGGTTCCGCGTCCCTTCAACCAGACGGTGGGAGCGTTGCTGCTTTATTTTTGCGTCGCCCTCACCCTGGGGCTGCTTCAGATACCCCCAACGCTGTTTCGGCCCGAAATCGGGTCGGTACTTGAGGCCGGCGCCGCCGGGCTTTTCATCGCCGAATGGCTGTACGTGAATTTGGGGCCTCTCGGCACCACGCTCGCGGGCATGACGGCCATTTTTTTCATGCTTTATTTTTTCGGAGTCACTTCTCCCTTCGAATCGGCGTACCGTTATCTCGCGGAGCGTCTCGGAAATTTTTTCAACCGTGAGGAACGCGCCGACGAGGACACCGGAGAGACGGCCGAAGAAACAGATGACGCCGAAGCGGAGGATATACCGGAAGAAAACGAGCCCGATCCGCCCGGCACATCGAACGCCGAGACGTTCGGCGACGGCCCCGAAAAGCCAGAAGCCGATCTCCCTGTCCTGATGGACGTGACGCCGGTCGACGAGATGCCTCCCGGCGAAGAGCCCGACGGGACGAAACCGGGACAGTTTCCGCCGCCGTTCGAGGTGTACGGCAGGGCCGACGACGACGGCGGCGGGATCACCGCGGAGATGGCGCGCCCCTGGGGAGAGCGGATAATCTCGTCGCTGAACGAGTTTGGCGTCGAGGCTGAGCTTGCGGATATCCTGATCGGCCCGACGGTCATTCAGTTTCGCGTACAGCCGTTCCCCGGCGTCAAGGTGCAGCGGATAGTCTCCCTCGCGAACGATTTGGCCATGACGCTCGCCGTGGCGAGCCTGCGGGTGGAGGCCCCCATACCCGGTCATCCTTACGTGGGCATCGAGATACCCAACCCCAAGCGCCGCGGCATCACCCTGCGCTCCATAATCGAGGAGGACGCTTATCAGGAAACAGACAGGACGCTGCCTCTCCCGATGGGAGTCACGATAAACGGCGACCCGCTGATCGCCGGCCTGGAAGATTTGCCTCACCTGCTGGTGGCGGGCACCACCGGCTCCGGCAAGAGCGTGTTCGTCAACGCCTGCATCGTGGGGCTCTGTTCGATGCGCCGGCCGGACGAACTGAAAATGGTGCTCGTCGATCCCAAGCGCGTCGAGATGGCGGTCTACGAGAAGCTGCCGCACATACTGACGCCGCCCGTCACCGATCCCAAGAAGGCCGTCAACGCGCTGGCCTGGGCCATTCGCGAGATGGAACGCCGCTATTCGCTCTTTGCCACGTCGCGCGTCAGAAATTTGCAGTCGTACAACGAGATCGTCATACCGAAAAACAGGCTTCCGAACATAGTCATAGTGGTGGACGAATTGGCCGACCTGATGATGACGGCCGCCAAAGAAGTCGAGGAGTACATCTGCCGTCTGGCGCAAATGGCGCGCGCGACGGGCATTCATCTGATGCTCGCGACCCAGCGCCCGTCGGTGAACGTCATAACCGGCCTGATAAAGGCCAACGTCCCTGCGCGCGTGGCCTTCACGCTGCCGACGATGATGGACTCGCGCACGATAATCGACTCGGGCGGCGCGGAGAAACTTCTCGGCAAGGGTGACATGCTTTTTCTGTCGACGAGGAACCCAAAGCCGGTGCGCGTCCAGTCGCCGTGGATCGACGAGCGCTCAATATCGCGCTGGCTCGATTATCTCGTAAATATGTTCGGCGAGCCGATATACACGGACATCGACGACCAGGACGAAGCCCCGGCCGGTTTCGGGGAGGAGAGCAACTACGACGATCCGCTGTTCGGGGAGGCCGTGAAAGTGGTAATGTCGAGCGGCATGGCGTCGGCGAGCGGTTTGCAGCGCAGGCTGCGCGTCGGCTTCACGAGGGCCGGCCGAATCGTCGACATGATGGAGTCCGCCGGGATAATAGGCCCGGCCGACGGCGCGCGTCCCAGGGACATACTGGTCAACGAGGACGGCGCTGACGAGATTATTCAGAGACTCCGGAAACTCGGAGCCGCGAAATAACCGTGTATCAGGCTCCCGTATTTTCGTCGCGTGAGGCGCGCGTGTATTCGCCGGGGAGCGCGGGATTCATTCAGGACCGTAAAACCCTGTTCCTGCTGGGAGGCCGCGCGCCCGGCGCGGAATGGCTCGCCGACTTGGCCGGGCGCAACCGCGCGGAGGTGTGGGCCGTGGACAGCGGCGTCGCGGCCTGCCGCGCCGCCGGACTGGTTCCCGCTGAAATACTGGGAGACCGCGACAGCGCCTCTCCCGGCGATTGGGAATGGGCTTTGTCGAAAGGGGCGCGCGAAAGACGTTACGACGCCGACAAAGACAGGACGGATTTTCAGTTGGCGCTTTCGGTCTTTGAAAAAAACGGCGGCAACGGCGGGGCGAAGCGCGTCTTGATTGTGTCGGGCTGTTTCGGCGGAGCGTTCGATCACCTGCTGTCGGTTTTCGATACGCTTGCCTCCGGGGACGGGGATTACTTCAGATGTATGACAGACGACCGCGAGGGCGCTTTTTTCCTGCGAGGGGGCGAATCCGCGATGATAGAGTTCGTCCCCGCTCCCGAGGCCGTCTCCCTGCTGTCGGTTTCGGAGACGTGCCGCGTCGGCCTGTCCGGCGTGAAATGGCCGCTCGCCGGCGAGAAACTGGAAAGAAAATATCCCTGGACAGTGAGCAACGAGACGCTGCCCGACGCCGACGGCATAAGTCCCGTTACGGTAATCTGCGAGGATGGGCAGGCCGCGCTTTACTGGAGGTATCGCGCCGTAACGCCGGAATAAATTTTTCTTTCACCCTTCGGGTGAAAGAAAAATTTTGAAGAGGGCGCGGGGAGCCTGCTCCTTGCCGGGTTCGGGCAGCGCCCGAGATTTTGATCCTGCAGGCCAGGGTTTTTAAATCAGCCTTCCCGGAGTCGAATTTACGCCGCCCTTTTCACTCTGCCGGAGCGAAGACATTTGGTGCAAATCTTGAATTTTCTGTTTTCACCCCCGCCCACGTCGAGTTTCACGTTTCTCAGATTGACGAGCCAGCGGCGGCGCGTGTGCCGGTTCGAATGGCTGACGGCGTTGCCCGTGGAGGGCCCCCTTCCGCAGCAATCGCAATGTTTGGACATTCGTCTCTACCTCCCTTGAAGAGCAGTCGCTCGTGATAATCATTCCCAAAAAACGCGAAAATTATATCATCGTCCCGCGAAAATGGGAATATAATGGCCCCGCAAAATAGGACCAATAAAGCGTCCGAATCAGGTCCGGTGTACGGATATAACATATATTCCAACGTCGAAAGGGTATGTGTATCTCGCGGCGATAACGGACCGGCACAGTCGGTATGTCCTGTCATGGGAAGTGTCGAACAGTATGGAGTCGTCGTTTTGCGTGCGCGCGCTTGAGCGAGCTGTACAGGGATATGGAAGGCCGGGGATTTTCAACGGCGATCAAGGCGCGCGGTTCACGGATAGCTGATTCATCGGGGTTCTTGAGAAAAAAGGAATCAAGATAAGCGTGGATGGCCGTGGTCGACGCGTGGACAACATTTTCATAGAGCGTCTGTGGCGCGGCGTGAAATATGAGGAGGTATAACCCGATTGAAAAAACTTGGGCAAATATGAAACGCGCTTTGATCGATACGATCCTGCTTGTGAAGATGTGCCGGCGGCGGTTTATCAGTATTTTAGCGTTAATGCTTTTTAAGTTGAAATACTATACTGATCGGTTCGTAATCGCCGCCGTCGCGGCTCAACGGCCGATCCGCTGTAACTGAGATTCAATATTTGCCTTGTCTATAATCGACCACACTTTTATGATTTTTCCTTTATTATGGAATTCATAAAATACATTCTCACAAAAGGAAACTTGTTTTCCGTTTATGTCGAGTCCGAGGAATTTCCCTTTTGGCGAACAGTCGAAGGAGAGCCGGCTCGCTATATAATGCCCGTCGGAAACCAGCAGTTGAATGTTGAAATGAAGATCCGGGATTTCCCGAAAATCCTTTTCCAGCATTTCGCGATAACCCGATAACCCAATTTGTTTATCGTTGTAGCGAACATTTTCATCGACGAACTGTTCCAGCTTCGGCCAATCCTGTTGATTCAGACAGGCAATATAACTCCTGTAGACGTCGGAGAGTTTAATTTTAAACACGGCAATTGCTTCCTTCTCTAAATATATTTATTCAAAATCCACCCTTCCCCTATTTGACCGTTATCAGCTCGTAATCGCCGCTGCCGAGGCCTATTTCGATTCCGTGGTCGATCTGCGCCCGCCAGTCGGTGGCGGGATGAATGTCGGTGAAGTGATCTTTTCCGCTGACGTTTCTCTCCGACATGACGCTCGACATTATGAGGGGCGCCGCGTTCACGGCGTCTATGCAGGCCTTGTCCATCGCCACCGGGTCGAAACCGGCGAAGATGCCGATATCCGGCACTATGGCCGCGTCGTTTTCGCTGTGGCAGTCGCAGCAGGGCGACACCTGATTCACCACGGAGATGTGGAACGACGGTCTGCCGTCCAGCACCGCCATGGCGTATTCCGCCATCTTGCGGTTGAGAGCTTCGCCGCTCGAGTCGAACAAGTTTCCGATCGCGTGGAAGTTGCAAGAGCCAACGCAAAATCCGCAGCCGACGCATTTGTCGTGGTCTATCGAGGCTTTGCCGTTCGCGTAGCTGAAAGCGTCCTGCGCGCAGAACGCCGCGCATTTGCGGCAGCCGACGCACAGATCTTTGTCGATCACGGGTTTTCCGTCGCAGTGCATCTTCATCTTTCCGGCGATGCTGCCGCTTCCCATGCCTATGTTTTTGATCGCTCCACCGAAGCCGGAGCATTCGTGTCCCTTGAAATGCGTGAGCGAAATGAATACGTCGGCGTCCATTATCGCCCGCCCGATGACGGCCGATTTCAGATATTTCCCGTTTTTCACCGGAACTTCGACATCGTCGGTGCCCTTGAGGCCGTCGCCTATGATGACGTGACATCCGGTGGAGAACGGAGAATATCCGTTTTCGTAAGCCGCTTCCATGTGCAGGAGCGCGTTGTTGCGTCTTCCGGGATAAAGCGTGTTGCAGTCGGTGAGAAAGGGCATCCCTCCAAGGGATTTGACCCTGTCCGCGACAGCCTTCGCGAAATTCGGCCGCAGGAACGACAGGTTCCCCGGTTCACCGAAATGAATTTTTATCGCGGTATATTTTTTTTTGAAATCGATCGCGCCGATACCGGCCTTGTCCATAAGTTCCACCATTTTGCTGAGGAGACTTCTGTCGGCGCCGCATCGCATATCTGTGAAAAAAACACGGGATTTTGTCATGATAAAATCGCGATTCCTCCCTCAAGTGAATCTTTGTTATTTATTGTAGCACACAGCGGGCGGAGATGTGTCTCGCGGCGCGTTAAACATCGATGTTATATAGTATTTTAGCTTAAAAAGTATTAGCACCAAAATACTGATAAACCGCCGCCGACACATCTTTACAAGTAGGAATCGTATCAATTCAAAGCGAATTTCATATTTGCCCAAGATTTTTCAATTGGGTTATAGTCAGGCGAATACGTTTGTATTTATTATGTTAATTCACTATAATAAAAATTGAAGGCGGTGATTCTCGTGGTTACTGTAAAAATAATTCATGACGGAGAAAAGCGTGTTCTCGAAATTCCGGCGAATTTCCGCTTGCCGGGAACAGAAGCAACGATACGTCAAAGCGGAAACACTCTAATATTCGAACCCGCGGTCGATGATTGGAGTGGAAGAGAAACCCGGCCCGCCCGAGCCACCTGAACCCGACCCTATTCCTGACCCGGAAGGCAATTGGATGGATGCCGGCAATTTTGACACAACGTGGTATCACGAAGGAAAGTATGAAATTTCAACCGCGAAAGAACTAGCACTGAGAAAGGGGTTATTCATATGCTGAGAAATAAGTGGTATTTATGCGCGTTTATATTATTTCTGGGAATATTTGCCGTTATGAACGGAGGTGGCGGATGTGATGGAGTAGCAGAGGTTGAAACTACGGAACCTTATTAAAGTCCTTGCTTGTATCCAGTGCTTCCATTGCGAGTCGGGCCCCTTTGGACGGGGTATCGACATTGACGTTTCCTGTGCTGTTGCACAAGCACATAAGCGACTGCGCCTTCCCGATCATGCTACTTACCGAGATCTTGCCGGCTTTTAGTTTCTTGCGCAGCTCGATGTATACGATGATGCTGATCATATCGAAAAGCAGCTTTCCCTTGATTGTCGTTTCGGTCCATTTCCTCAATGGGAGCAGGCACATGTGCTCTTTTGAGGTTTTAAAAAAGCCCTCGATGGATGTCCGGCCGAAATACTCGTCAAGCGCGCCTGCAGGTGTGTTGTCGGTGTTGGACAGTAGCACGAAATAACCAAATTTCATTCGATAGTAATCCTTGTCCTTGTCCCGAAGCTTGCCATACTCGTCTTCATGGCTGTCAAGGTATTTGCGGAAGCCATTCAGTGCGTTTTCCTGGTCTGCGTATACAAAAGCATGGAACGAATGGGCAAAAACCTCTATCTCTTTCTTCTCACCGAAATATGTATGCCCATGGCGCACGAAAGCATATTTCCCCTTGCTGATCTTGTCTTTCACCTCCCAGTACAGCGTTTTGAACGGGTAGCCTTTCTTTGCCGGCATACGAAGCAGAAGGTGACCGAACTTTTGGGGGTCTGCAAAAGCAGCGAGGTTTTCCTTTGAGGCGTAGCCGGCATCCGGTACCAACGAAGTGATGGTTACCCCCGGCGTTTTGCAGACGTCTTCCCTCACGCTTTGCAGCGTACTCAGGTCAAGCACGTTGCCGGGTATAAGGCAGTACCGGACAGGCAGCCCGGTTTGCTCGTCCGGGATAAGCGCGAGCCTTGTTTGAATGCCGGACGAGTTAGTCCCGTGGCGGCAAAGCGCGTTGTAAGGGTTGTCTTCCACGTCATTGGGCAGCGGGGTGGAGTCCACGTAACAGCAACCCCCGAACCCGGGATACAGTTTTTTCATCAGCTTTGCCCATGCCTGAAAGAATGCCGTTTTCATGCGGTCATCAGCCATCTGCGTGAAAAACGGCGTATCCGTGGCAAATGAGCCGGCAGGCGTTTCTCTCAGAAGGTGTGCAAGAAACGACTTCTCCAAAAAATCGTCGCAGGAGATGCGCGAGCAGTCCCGGAGTACGGCGTGGCATATATGGCCGAGGAGTCTCGCATAGAAAGCCGGTCTGTTGTTGATGTTTCGCAGCAAGCCGAGGATACCGCGCGCTTTCATGAATTCAAGAAGAACGTACGCGTCCCCGAAAACCACGTGGCGGGCTGGCTCCTGGGCCTTGGCAGTAGCTGGCAGCCTGTCGTCCGAGGCAGAGACTTCAAAAAATTCGTCCTTGCCGGCATCATATCCGACCGACCCTCGAAGCGGCGACAGGAAAATCCCCGACTTTTTGTCCAGATGCAGCCAGAGCACTTTTCCGAGATTTTCACGCACCGACTGCTTGCTGTGGTGTTTTTGGCCCGGAGCGTATGTTGAAACAATGATTGCCGCCGAGCCGCGGATGACTGCCCCGCCATCATCGCGCTTAAGGTTTTGCGCCCTGATAAACGACATTCGAGTCTCCCAATATGTAGTGTTATATAACACTACATATTCTAACAGAAAAGGGCTGGGGTTGGCAAGGACATTTCGAGAATATTGGCTTAAAATGGGAGTTTCCTCAATTGCAAACGTAAATTCCACCCTGTATGGCGTGCGGAGTGGAATTTGTGTTTGCAAATCAAGGAGTGGAATTTAGCATTGCAAGTCATCAAAGATGGAGTCTGGTATAATTCCATTTCTAAATCATTATGTATATAATATTCCCAAAGAACGCCGGGAGGGGATATTATGGCTCGAAAAGCGAGCGGGCTGACCGTGTTG
>JAIRKI010000100.1 GCA_031260185.1 Synergistaceae bacterium
GTACGGACAGTGAAATGACGACGAGCTATATCAAGTTTCCATTCCTCAAAGGAAAAATTCAAAGTCATCAGGATCATCCTGTTCACCGCAAAACCTTTGCGTTTCCATTCCTCAAAGGAAAAATTCAAAGCCACAAGATCAGAAACACAAACAAACGGAGGGAAATAGTTTCCATTCCTCAAAGGAAAAATTCAAAGACGAATTTTCTGAACACCACGACGAAGCGTTCTACGTTTCCATTCCTCAAAGGAAAAATTCAAAGTTGGTTTTAAGAATTTTGTTGATATAGCTCGTCGTGTTTCCATTCCTCAAAGGAAAAATTCAAAGCCGCCACGTACCGAGTATTACCGGTGTCTCCGTTTTCTGTTCCATTGTGTTTGGGAGACAAAAAATATTATAAAATCCTATATTTTTTTGTCAAGATGCGGGTTTGTCATTATTTCCCAATCCGTGTCGATCCCCCGGGTTTTATGCGAGATTATACATCGACGGGATATTTTCAGAGCATATAGTCGACGGCGCCTTTCGCGACTCCTATGACTTCCCTGCGCATATAACGCTCGACTCGCCAGATGTATAGCAACACGCTGTCGTAATCTTTTTCAATCACTTTTCCAACCTCAATCTTCAGCGACTCCAGCTGCGCGGGCGTTAAGTCTCCTTCCAGAACCGAATTTTGTATCCACGTTAAATATTTCCGGGCCGTTTTGAGGACTTTCGCGACACGTTTCTCGCCGACGTCGTAGAACATCAGTACGAACAAATTCACCACCTGCTGGCATATGGGATATATTTTTTATCCTCTAAAATGTGCTTTTGCACTTTATGGATCTCCATACGGACAAGTCCGCGATAACTGACTTTCCTCTTCAACCGGGGATGCTCTATCGTCTCTTTTACACGTTCTTCCCATGCGCGCAGAACGATTTCCCTGCCTTTTTCATTTAAATATATTCCGCCGCCGCTCTGCTTTTCAAAATGTTTTTCCTGTATCATTTGTTTGTTGATAAGCGAGAAAATCAACCGGTCAACCAGGATGGGCTTAAAAATCTCAGCGATATCGAGATTCAGGCTGAAACTTCTGAAATTGGTCTCGTGCAGAAAACCTATTCTTGGGTCCAGATACGTTCTGTATATCTGAGACAAGGCCAGAAGATAGCACATCGAATTGAGAAAACTGATGAGAGCGTTCATTCTGTTGGTCGGCGGGCGTCTTGTCCTTGAATCCATTTGAAACGCCGGATTCGTGCTGAGCCGGTCGAAAAATTGATAATACCTGTTTCGCGCGTTTCCCTCGACTCCCATCAGCGCGGCTACGTTATCGCTTTTGGGGGCGCTTTCGGCGAAGCCGTCCAGGTCTTCCAAAATATCGCTGACCTGCAAATCGGCGCGGCGCCGCTTGTAATATTCGATCACTTTTTTCATATTTTCTATGGCGCCGGTGACGAACGTCGAAGCTATTTCCATGCGCTTGGGCAGGTCCATGCAATGCCTCGCCTGGGCCAGTATGACCGCGCCGGCGTTCATGTGCTCTCTTGGGTAATACGTTCCCGTATAATACCCGTAATAGTTGAAGATATGCAGGATGACCTGTTTTTGCGTCAAAAATTCGAGCAAGCTTTTGTTGAAATCGACCTCGCCAAATATCATGATCTCGTCAGTGGACTCCACCGGAAGAAATTTGGGCTTCTCGGACTCGCGGACAATGCAGAGCGTATCGCCTTTACGTTTCAGTTCTCCGGAATTCATAAGATACAGCGTTCTACCCATTGAGTATGACTCTCCTTTCAGCTCCAGCAATACTCGGCATATGCGCATTTCGAACAATATTTTGACCACTTCGAAAGAGGGGGCGTTTCCTTCGCGGTCAATGTCAAAATGGCGGAGTATATCGATTCAAGTTCGGCTGTCAATTGGTCAGTCAAGATAACGTCCACCTTTTTTTTCTCCGTTGGAAAATGCAGCACTCCTTTCGCCTCGATGCCATCTTTCCTGAGCGCGTAGAGATAATGAGCGAGCTGCAGCATGGCGGAGCGTTCCGCGCGGCTGCTTTTCTTCACTTCCGACACAACGAGCGCGCCGTCTTTGTCCTGCATGAAGTCGAACTTGTTGTCGCCGAAAGCGATCTGGTGTTTTTCGCGGGCGAAAGTGTTCTGGTCTATCAAGCGCCCGAGGGCAAGGTAGTCATCGTCCGGCTTCGGAGCTATGCTTCTCGACATCAGCCAAACCTGCCTATGACAAATAGAGTGGTACCAAACCAGCGTGCCGCCTATACGCGCTTTTTCAGAAAAAACCACGCGAAACACTTCCAATCGTAAACGTCAGTAATCGTCCTCCAGTGAAGATTCCGGACGAGGCTGAAACCCGGCAATAGTGTGATAGATATGCTCTTCACTCTCCCCAATTCCGGTGGGGCGGATTATACAATAATCGTCTCCGCTGAATTCCAATTGTTCACTGTTGTTTGTGACGAAATTGCCGATTTTATCGCTCCATGCAGTCAAATATTTTTTTGAGACCGCTATAGCATATTGTTGCAACGTGTTTCGAAGTTTTTTCAGAACTTCTCGATTTTCCAAAGATTTGTCCATATTTCGCAATTTTTCGATCAGTTCGTCCAATGTTTTATCTCTATCCACATAAACCGGCACGTCATATTGATTCTCTTCAAATAGCGGGGTGTACTCCCCCCACTGGCCGGTCCTGATGTTTTCCCATATTTTGCGTGGGTTGAGCCGTGACATGAGTTTTTTGTAATAATCCGCGACGATGTTTTGAACGTCGTCATCTCCAAAAGAAGGCATTTTGTTGAGTATTTCAGCGGTTAAACACAAAACGACATCTTCGTACACCATACCGGCAAAAGCCTTGGCGCCGCTTTCACTTTTGTTGAAAAATTCGGCAACGAGGACCAATCCCTCATCGCGAAGTAAACTGCGGTTGCACCTTCCCGCGACTTGGATGATACTGTCGAGAGGGCCAAAATCTCTGAACACCCAATCAAAATCAAGGTCTACACCGGCTTCCACGACTTGAGTCGACACGAGATAATGAAGTTCTCCGGCTTCTTGATGCTGTTTAATACATCGAAGCGTTTCGCGCCTGTGTTGAGGCGACATCCATCGGGACAGCATATAAACCTTCGCCTCTTTTAGTTCCTCCCTAAGAAGTTTGAAAGCTTCGAGCGCCGAACGTTTGGTGTTCATGACAACGAGTCCGGGCTTGCCCGACAAAAGCTCATGTTCTCTCAACAAACGAGGCAGATCGGACACGGTGTACTTTCCCGGTAAAAATTTATATCTGTGCCGTTTAAATGGAAATTTTGTCGCGGCAGGGGCAAGTTCCATTCGATCGACTCCGTTGGCTATTTCAGGCTGGGTAGCCGTCATTAGAATGAATACGGTACGCCATTTTTCGTGTATATATTTCAGTGCCTCTCCAAACCCGCACCAAAGATGCGGAGATATTCCCTGCGGCTCGTCCATGATTACGACAGCTCTGCTCAATCTATGAAAATCCATCGTCGCGGAGGCTTTGGGGCTGAAGATCGTATCCCAAAGCTGCGCCATGGTCGTGACGACGATTGGAGAGTTCCAATATCTGAACAGACGGCTCATTCGTCTCCAATTTTCGTTGCCATTCTGAATGTCTTCGTCTTCATCTTTCGCTAACATCAGGCTGTGGTCTTCCTGTACCGCACCGTCGCCGAAAACATGTTTCGCGAAGTCGGCGTTCTGTTCGACGATGCTGATGAAGGGCAAAGCATAAATTATCGTCTTGTAACCTAACTTTTCAGCAATTATATGGGCGACGCTGAGCCCGATGTTCGTCTTGCCTGAACCCGTTGGCAGCGTCAGTGTAAATATTCCGGGCGAACATATCTTGCGCGCGTTTTGCAGACAGTTGTCCGTAACTTTTGTGCGCCACGCGTCCATCTCGTTTCGCTGTTGGAAGGGTTGTTTTTTATATTCAGGTAAATCGTCAAATTGGATATGCTCGACATTGATTGCGTCCATCCTGTCGCTGGCGACGAGCAAGGATAAAATTGTACGCAGCTCGAACCAAGATTTGTGCATTTCCCTGTCCTCGGTATCGATGTTGTAAAGAATGTCCCCCAATTTTTTCCAGCGATCCCGTTCTATTTTATTCGGCCACTTGGGCAGAAGCGAACTCATATCATCATGTATTTTGTCCAAACGACCCTGCCAGTCGCACCAATAAGCGAATATCTCTTCCCAATTGCTGATGTGGGAATGGTGGCGGCGAACAGCTTCCGCACTGAGAAAGAGCCGAAAAAGGTCGAGATTTTCCTCGATCGACAGGGTAAAGAGTGCGGAGGGAGCGGAATGCTCTACTTTTTTTCCACTCCCCTCGAGCCTTTTTTGAAAATCGGGATGAGCTTTGCCCAAATCGTGTGTGCAAGCGGCCATGAGCACTGGATCCTCCAGTTCGGTCAATCCGTGAAAGCGCAGCAAATCCTGAGCAAACAAGTCCGACTTGAGCAAGTGATCGCTTAATTTTTTCTCCTTATGGCTCTTTAGATCACCATTCAGGGAACCATGCAACAAATTCGTCCATGCTTCTAGTAACATCGACTGCCCCCCGATTTTTCAGAGTAAGTTTGTCATTTCCAATGTCGGAGTACAAAACCGTTTTGCTCTCAAGGAGCGATCTGTCCTCGCTCATTTTGAAAGGTACGATTTCCTTGAATACGCGGATCAGTTTTGCGGCAAACTCCAGCTGAACGTTGTCGTCAAATGGAAGCACCGTTCCGACTGAAATTAGTTCTTCGGAAACCGGGAAATCCTCAAAACATCCCACGTAGGATACTTCGGCAAGGGCATAGGCAACACCCAGACATGGAGTATAGATAAAGGAATTTTTCTCCAGCTTTTCTCGCAAACGAGATTCAATGCCGTTTTTGACGAAAATCCTATATTCGGGACGAGACACAAATTGATGTTTCACCTGAATATGGGGCGATTTCTGAGGGTCTTTCGTATTCCAAAAGTTGATAGCGGCCCTCATCCATTTGACGGATTTCTTGATGGACACCGCGATGCTCGTTCCGGACAGCGCGCTCCAATAAGCGGCGTTGGAGGCGCGTTCCGAGGCGTTGTTATCCAGGCCGACGATGCTGCCTATCAACCCGGCCACAGCGGTCGGAGGAGGAAACGCGAACGACACCGAGGAAGTCGTGGTGTACGGCTTCCTGAACATCGCGATATCAGACGAACAGTCGAAAACGACTGACATGAGGGATCACCTCTCGTCCTTTTTCAGCCTTCCGCCGAGTTTTTGTTCCAACAAATCAAGCTGTGCGACCTCAAGTCCAGTATCGCGAACCAGCCTTACGGACTCGATTTCGGAGTCGACACGTTCGATGGATTTCAGGAGTTTCGATATATTGATCGACAATTCATCACATGACCTCAGACAGCGTTCCTGATCGTTCGAGAGTTCCTCGCCGTTTTTCCCTCTGAGCGAAATTTTTTCGTCCAGCGCCCCGATTATTCCATCGAACTTTTCCCTGTATTTGATCTCCATCAGCAAACGGGGCTGATGGCCGACCTTGCTGCGCGTTATAAGGTTAGTCGTTCCCAACCATATCGCGCCGAACAGAGAATCCAGGTCTTCGTCCGTGGCGCCGGTCGTGACGGACGTGTGCTGATTTGCGATCGCGTAATCGGCAATCAACGAGAACGGAACGATATATTCATTGCGGAAAGAAAACTGCCCTTTGTTATCGCCTGTCGCGAAAGCCGCCGTTCCCTGGACCAACATCACTTCAGCCCTATGGAGCGAACGTCCCCATTTGAACTGGAGCGGTCCCGTCCACGCGAAAGCCTCTTTGCCCAGCGCGAACGTGACGCCAAAAAGTCTTGTGTCTATACACCTGGCGAGAGCCTCTCTCCCGCTTTCCACGCCGAATTTCGCTTTGAGTTCCTTGGCCCGCTGATCCAATGTCTTGATTTCACCGTCGACAAACACATCTTTTCCCTCGTTAATCCACTGGTCGCGGATGGTGCGTTTGATACGCACGTCGGAGACGAGAATTCTGCCGCTGTCGTCGTCGTATCTGGGATGGTTCGAGTTCAAGGGGTCGCCGTTCGGGTTAGCGTCCTTCACGCTGTACACAAACAATATCTCTCTGCGGTTCTTGAAAGCCATTTTAATTTTCCTCCTTTTCGTCATGTCCATCAGGAATTTCATGTTCATCGTCTTTTTTCTTGAAAATTTTCCCGAAGAAATAATCCGGAGCATTTAAAAATGCCATTGAAAAGGCGAAATTCCCATTCACGCCAAGGTCTTCTCCTCCGCCTTGGATTATCAATTCACCGGACTTTGCGCAGAGCGACTCTATCATCCCCGCGCGTCCTTTGCTTTGCTCGTCGAGCGTTGTTCTTGTCAACATCGGCACTTTCGACAAGAGGCCCATGAGATTACGTTTCTGCAACCTGCCGAAACGAATCTGCTTGTACAATGGAGCGGAGTCGATGGAAGTTCCCTTGGAGAGTTGGCTTTTTGCCAACATTCCCAAAGTTATCCCCGCCAGGAATATGCCTCTCCCTTCGTCGGTTTGAAGATAAGGATCCTTGAATTCGCTTAAAAACTCTATGTTCATCGTCTTCACCCCTCATTCACGCGATAAAAAAAGTCCACGATACGTTGCAACATGCGCATAGTGCGCATGCCATCTTTCACAGCCCAATCGCCATCAGCGAATAATCCCGGCAGACGCGACACGACAAAACTTTTTATGGTATGGACATTGATGACGTCTCCTTTCAGAAGTCTTCCGACAACATCCAGCAACAAGTCTTTCAGTATGCGCGTGTCCCCATCGTTTTTACCCGCAAGCGATATAATGGTCATCGCGATCGAGTTGATCGCCGCAGCCAACGTGGAACGTCCAGGATTCTCATGCTCTTCTTCTCCCGCCGCATCTCCGGCATTCCATCGCTTCGTCACTCGCACCGAGTATTGCCATAGCTCCTCAAGACGTTTCAGCCTGGACGGCGGGACGTCCTCCACTGTGAGCAACAATCGTTCCTGGGCCTGATTCTTTTCCCAGAAGACAAAGTGAAACACAATTTCATCCTCTTGCTCCAGGACTTTTCCCGAAAGAAAAGACTCGTTTTTAAGCCCTACCTGAAGAAAATTTCTGACTTTGTTCGAGGCCGCCTTCAGGTCAGCGTTATTCAACAACAGCTCGGGAACGATATAAATTCTGACGTTCCTGATGGACTTGGCGTCCAAAAATTTCGCGTCGATGACGTTATGTCCTTCGGAAAGCAGCTTGTAACATTGATCGCACACTGGAAAAACTTTAGCCATTGCCTCATCGGAGTTATTCATCCCCGGTAAAAATCCTTTTTTGTCGAATGTGGCAAAAGCAAAAATCCTATCCAAGTTGAGAGCGCTCTTCGACTGAGAATGGCAAATAGCGCACTCGCGCGTTTTTGCTGCCTCTTGATTTTTCGATTTGACGTCGGATTTTGCGGATGCCGACGTAGATTCTGACAATCGGGAACGAAAATGTTTGAGATAACTCTTGACCTCGACGGGATAAAGAAAGCGATCCCCGTCGCACGCCGAAACGATGAGCAGGTAAGACGATTTGTTTTCAGTCCAACGAGAGGCTAGATCATCCACCCGCTCGACGAGAGCATCCATGATCCTGTCCGCGCCTCCGGGCGAAAAAACCGCCCTTTCCTCAAAGGCTTTCAACACAGAGTTGTAGAACTTAAAAAAACGGCTGCTTTTATCGGAACGCCAGTCATCTTCTTTCCCCAGCAACTCTTTGCGCCCGTCCTTCACTCCGCTGCCCAGCTTGTAAATCGGTGAAAAACGCCATGTAGTGTTGCTGCCCGGAGGATCTTTATACAGATATCGGCGTTTCTTTTCCCTATCGTCCAACATGTCGCTCCAAAAATCGGTAAGCTCGATTTTTTTGACGCCCCTCACCTCCAAAGTCTCCGCTTGGGGATCGTCGACATCAAGGATTATCCTTATTTCCTTCCCGGGCAGGCGACCCTGTCGTTTTGTCTTATCCTCTCCCTTATCATGAGGCTCGTCAATCACCTCCATCGGCATTTGTAAAAAAGCGTCTATATCCGAGAATTCGCCGTCAGCGGTATATTTCCCCAACTCCAATTGACCCAAATCCCTCACCGCGCTCAGAAAGCCCAAAGTGTCACCTCCTTTCTCCGATTTCTGATTCCTCGGCGGGAAACTCATGATCGAGCCAAACATAGCGTAGGTTTCGTTTCCGGCCCTACTGAGGAATTTTATTTCGATTACAAAAGATATCTTAATTGTGTTGCACATAAAACGTCAAGCACTGAATCAAAACAGCGTAACGCATCCCCATCCGCCGCTGTTTTTCGCTCCGGGTCCGCGCGTATTGTAAATTGTACATTTACGCAATTCAGGGACACGCCGTTTTACTTATAATTACGAAAGAATATTTTATAAGGTAGAATATTCGAAGAATCGAAAATTTTTTTTTTGATTTTTGACACAGCCGATAAAGGCGGAAAGGCACAGCATGAAAATTACGGAAATATCGCTCAAACGGCCGGTCACCGTTCTGATACTCACGATCGCCGTTCTCATAACGGGTTTTTATTCTTACATCAATATGGGCGTGGAGCGGATGCCCAACATCGACTACCCGATAGTCGTCGTCGTGACCGAGATGGACGGCGCCTCGCCCGCCATCATGGACAACGACGTCACCGACGTTTTGGAGGCGCGCGTAAATACAATAGAAGGAATAAAAAATATCATGTCGAGCAGCTACGAGGGCCGCTCGGTGATCGTGATCGAATTCGACCTCGACAGAAACGTCGATTTCGCGGCGGCGGACGTCAGGGGAAAAGTCAGCATGGCCAAGGGACAGCTTCCCGACGAGTGCGACGACCCGCAGGTCGACAAATTCGACCCCTCCAACAGGCCCATAATGAATATCGCCGTCGAGACGGACGGGCGCACGGACATGAAATCGCTCATCAGATACGTCGACAATGTCGTGACCGAACGCCTCCAGACCGTAACCGGAGTGGGAGGCGTGCAGCTCGCCGGTTTCCGCGACAGGGAAATTCGGATATGGCTCAACACCGACAGTCTGGAGGCTTACGGACTCACCACCGGGGACATAAAAAACGCCATTCACACCCGTCACGTCGAACTGCCGGCGGGACGCGTGGAGACCGGAACGCACGAATACGGCATAAGGCTCAACGGCGAATACCGTTCCGTGGCGGAATTGGCTTACGTCCCCGTGGCGTACAGAAACGGCGCGATAATCCGCCTCCATGACGTCGCGCGCATCGAGGACGACTTCGAGGACAAACGCAGCCAGTCGCTTTACGAAAACGCGCCCACGATAATGGTTCAGGTCAGAAAACAAAAGGGCGCCAACGAAGTGGCTCTCGCTCGCGATGTCATAAAACGCGTGGATGAACTGAACAAGACGGCGCCGAGAGGCGCGAAACTCGTCGTGGTCTCCGACACGTCGCGGTTTATACTTCGCTCGATGAACGGGGTTCGCGGGGATATAATCCTGTCGATCTGTCTCACTTCCATAATAATGTTCATATTCCTGCGAACGCTGAGGGCCACCGCCGTTGCCGTCATAACGATTCCCGTCTGTCTGATCGGCAGCGTCGCGACGCTTTACTGGCTGGGAATAACCATCAACAACGTGTCGATGATGGGGGCTTCGCTCGCCGTCGGCATGGTCGTCGACGCGACGAGCGTCGTCATGGAAAACATAGCGCGCCACCGCTCCATGGGGAAAACGCCCATGAAAGCGGCGCGCGACGGCGCGGGCGAGGTGGGGTTCGCCGTAATGGCGGGCGCGGCGACGACTCTCGTCGTATTCCTTCCGCTGGCTTTCATGGGCGGAATGATGGGCAAATTCATGAGCGCGATGGCGATAACCGTCGTAATGACAATTTCCATATCGCTCTTGCTGTCGCTCACGCTGACGCCGTTTTTGTGCTCGCGGCTTCTCGGACGCGAGAAGACCGGTTTTGTCCAGAGGGCGCTCGAAGCCCCGTTCCTGGCGCTCGAAAAAGGTTACAGCCGTCTGCTCGCGTCGGCCGTCAGGCACCGCGCGTCCGTCGTGACGGCGGCGGTCGCTTTCTTCGCGGTCGGGCTTTTCCTGGCCGCTCGTCTCGGCACGGAATTCACTCCCAACGAAGACCAGGGATATCTGCAGCTCAACATGGAACTGCCGGCGGATACTTCCCTCGAAGTGACCGAACAGGTAATGGGCGAGATGATAAAAGTCATAGAGGCCGACCCGAGGGTAGCTTACACCTATGGGGTCGCCGGAAGCGGTCAGGGGCAGGAGGTGTACAAGGGTTCTCTCACGATAGAGCTGATCCCAAAAAATCAGCGCGAGCCCTCCAACGTAATAATGGGACAAATCCGCCGCAAACTCGCCGTTTTCCGCGACGTGGACATCAAGATGGGAGGCTGGGGCGGCTCGGACATCACCATGATGATCCAAGGGCCGACCAGCGAATCTCTCGCGGACATCGGCGAAAAAATCAAATCCGATCTCGCTGAAAACCCGCGCGGCCTGGTCGATATAACCACCGACCTCCAGATGAACAAACCGAGGATAGATCTCGAACTCAACAGGGCGCTCGCGGACGACTTGGGCGTGAGCGTCAGGGATTTGTCGGACGAACTCAACGCGTGGTTCGCCGGGACGACCGGCGGTTCCTTCAACGAGGGCGGTTACAGATACACGATACGGATACGGGCGGAAAAAGAACTCCGCGACTCGCCCGACAAGGTGCTCAATACCCTGATAAAGACGGCGGGAGGACAGGTCATCCGCGCCGACGGCCTGGTGACGAGCCGCATCGGATCGTCGCCCAACGTTATCAAGCGTTACAACAGGCAACGCTCCATAGAGATAGGCGCCAACGTTGACGGTATCTCGCCAGGGCAGGGAATAGCGATCATGGATGACTTGTTTCGCAAATACGCTCCGCAGGACGGCACGTACGTCATGACGCCCACCGGCGACTCCGAAAGGATGAGGGAGAGTTTCCGTGCCCTGACGGTGGCCCTTGTCTTCGCGATTTTGCTGGTTTATATCGTGATGGCGATACAGTTCGAATCGTTCCTTCATCCGCTCACGGTCATGTTCTCGCTTCCCCTGATGACGGCGGGCTCGTTCGGGTTCATGTACGCCGCGAATATCCGCGTAAGCGTGATGAGTTTCATGGGAATAATCCTGCTGGTGGGAGTGGTCGTCAACAACGCGATACTGCTGGTTGATTTCATCAACCAACTGCGCGCCTCCGGCGTCAAAAAAATCGACGCCGTGTTGCAAAGCGGGCCTCTGAGGCTTCGCGCCATCCTGATGACCACCGTATCGACCATGGTCGGCAACCTGCCCGTCGCGCTCGCGCTCAGCGAAGGCGGCGAGATAAGGCAGCCGATGTCGGTCGCGGTAATGGGCGGGCTTTGTACCTCGACCCTTTTGACGCTTATGGTGATTCCGGTGATTTACCTGATATTCGACGACGTCAAGGACTGGGTCATCGGACGCGTACGGCGATACAACGCCTACCGCAGGTTGCGCGAAATGACCGTGCGGCGCCGGCGGGACATGTCCGTCCCGGCGGGCGCGTCCGCGGCGGTAAAACAGTGAAAGCGCGAAAAACCGCGGGCTCCGCCCGCGCCCGCAAGGGAGCAAGCTCCCTTGACCCTCTCGATAAGGGGTCAAGGGGACGAGTCCCCTTGCGGGGTGCGGGGCTGAGCCCAGCGATTTTGATTTTCGCCGTATTTTTGGCGATTTCCCGCGCCGCCTGGGCGGAGACCGCGCCTCCGCTCGAAATAGACGAGGCGCTCGACCTCATGCTGTCGCGCAATTTGACGCTTCAATCCCTCAGCAAGGAAATAGACAAGGCCGAAGCGTTCAAGTTGCGGGCGGACGGGACGCTGACGCCCGAGGTGAGTTTGAGCGCGTCCACCAGAGATGAGGACACAACCGGAACGAACGAGGCGGGCATGTCCATCTCGCAGGTCATCTATTCGGGCGGCGGAAACGCGGCGATGAGGAAACAGGCGCCGCGGGTTCGTTCGATCGCCGACCTCGCCGTCGAAGACGCGAGGAACAGGGCGGCGGGAGAATTGTTCGCGAGGTTCTACAACGTCCTGCTTCAGGAGCGTTACGCCGAGACGGAGCGTTCGGCCTCGGCCACGTCGGAGATGCATCTGAAAGAAATCACAAGCATGGCGGAACTCGGCATGTCGAACAGGCTGGAAGTGATTCGCGCTTCGCAGCAGGTCGCGGCCAACAAAGCCAGCCTGACATCGGCGAATGGGATGTACGACTCGGCCGTGATATCCCTGATGAATTATCTCGCCATTTCTCCGGAGGACAGGCGTCCGGTGTCCGGCGACCTCGGCGCGCTGGAAATATCCGGCGACAGGAAATCATCGCTCGCGGCGGCCCTCGGAAACCGGGCGGATCTCAAAATGCTCGAGAATCAGATAGAATATCAGGAGTACCAGATAGATATAGCGCGCGGCGGTTCGATGCCGAGAATTACCATCGGCGGCTCGGCCGGTCTCAGGGACGTGAACGGGACGGGCAGTTTCGACGATAACTGGCGGGCGGAACTGTCGCTCACGGTTCCGATCCTCGACGGGAACACGGCGCGCGGGGACGTGATAACGGCCCGGGCGCAGGCGGTTCAAGACCATATTGCGCTCGAGCAGAAACAACTCGACATAAAATCGGGGGTCGAGACGGCGTGGACGGAACTGGAAACCGCCGCCGAACACCTCGAATCGGCCGAAGCCGCGTTGCGCCTAGCGGAAGAAACTTACCGCCTGGCTGATGTCGGATTCAGGGAGGGTGTGACTCCGCAACTCGATCTTTTGTCCGCGCAGACGTCGCTCACCGAAAGCAGGCTGGAACACTTGCGTTCGCTTTACAACCGAATGCTCGCCGTAGTGGCGTTGAAAGTGACTGAGGGAAACATAATAGAATGGGCCGGGAGGTTTGATTTTCGATGATATCCAAAAAGAGCGGCGGCGCGGGACGCGTCACAATCATAGTGATATTTGTTTTGGCGATAGCGTGCGCCGGTTTTTTTTTCCTGGGGCAGGGTAAAAAAAGCACGGCTTCGGAGGGAAAAGAGACGCCCGCGAATACCAACTCCCCCGAAAACCCGCCTGCTTACGTGCGAGTCGAGGTCGTGACGAACGACAAGACGGCTCGCGACAGCATAACGCAGAACATGTCGATAGAGGCGCAAAACCGCGTTCAACTGACGCCGCGGGTCTCGGGGCGGCTCGAAAAACTCCACGTCAAGCCGGGAGAGACGGTGACAAAAGGACAATTGTTGGTCACGCTGGAACACGAGCAGCAGAACGCGCTGATCGGTTCCACGGAGGCGCAAGTCGCCTCCGCGAGGGCGGAGACCGAACGCGTGAAGGCCGAAATGGCGAACGCCAAGACGAACGTCGACCGCTACGAGAGACTTTTAAAAGAAGGTTTCAGCACGCAACAGCAGTACGACTCCATGTCGACCGCCTACGCCGGCGCCCGCGCCGGCTACAACGCGGCGGCCGCCAAGGAGCGCCAGGCTTCCGCTGAGTTGGGGCGCGTAAAATCCGCCAGGCAGGATTACATAATGTACTCCCCGCTCGACGGAACGGTGCTGTCGGATTATTCGCTCACTCCCGGCGCGATGATATCGCCCAGCTCTCCGATACTAGACATCGCCGATCTCAGGAAACTCAAAGCGTCGCTTCGAGTGCCCGAGATAAAAATATTCGCCGTCAAGCCGGGCATGGACGTGATACTGCGTTTCGACGCCCTCCCCGGCGAGGAGTTTCAGGGTAAAGTGTCGCGGATAGACCCATACGTCGACCCGTCGACGCGGTCGAGCGCGGTCGAGATAGAACTCGACAACGAGGCCGCCGGAAACCGCCTGCGCCCCGGCATGTTCGGGCAGGCCTCGCTGGTCGAGCGCGAGTTCAAAAACGCCGTGCTGATACCGGCAAACTCGATACAAACTATCGATAACGGAGAATTCGTGTTTCTGGAAGAAAACTCCAAAGCCGTGATGAAACCCGTAAAAACAGGCCTGCGACAGGGCGATTACGTCCAAATAACGGAAGGCCTGACGCCCGGCGACAAACTGATAGTATTCGGCGGCACGAATTTAAACGACGGAGACCCGGTTAGCGTACAATAGGGAGCAAAGCTCCCTGTACCCTCTTTCGAAAAGAGGGTCAAGGGGGCTTGCCCCCTTGCGGGTTCGGGCAGCGCCCGAGGTTTTTTATATGTTCGCGGCGCCGTAGAGCGCGGCGTCGCTGCCGATTCGGGAGATTCTGATATCCGGCAAATTCTTGAATGGCCGGGACAGGTATTCCGTTGACTTGGATTTGATGGCGTCGGCTATTCCTTCCGCTTTGCTCATTCCGCCGCCTATTATCACTATTTCGGGGTCGAGCAGATGGCAGACCGTCGCGACAGTCCGTGCCATTGCGTCGATCGTTACGTCGAGCACTTCGTCGGCGGCGGGGTCGCCCCTCATCCTCCAGAGTTTTTCGAAATCCTCCGGCAATCCCTTGGCCACCGCGCGCGCGGAAGTGCCGTCGGCCGCGGCCAGCGTCTCCGAGTGGCCCTTGCCCCCGCACCCGCAGGGCGCGTCGCCGCGTACAACCACGTGACCGCCCTCGCCAGCCATTCCGTGAGCGCCGGTCAATAGCTTTCCGCCGTTCACGATGCCGCACCCTATGCCCGTGCCCATCGTGAACGTCACGAAGTCGGAGATGCCGACGGCCTCGCCCGCGCTGCCTTCGCCAAGTGCGTAACAGTTCGCGTCGTTTTCGATGCCGACGGGCGCGCGTATTCCTCTCGACGCGAGTGCCGACTCGATAGCGCCCAGGACGTCGAGGTCGTCCCATTCGACGGGAAAATTCGGCAGACGGAGCGCGCGACGCCTGTCCGCGTTCAACATGCCCGGCACCGCCACTCCCAGCGCGTCTATTTCATGCCCGTCCGACAGACGCTCCGCGGCGGAAGCGATCGCTTCCATGATATCCTTCACGCTTCTGGAGCGCGGGGTGTCCGATTTATCGATCTTCTCGATCCTCGGTTTCGGGCCACCGTATGAAATCAGCGCCGAGGTCAGCGTATGTCCTCCGAGGTCCACCCCGATTTTCATCGCGTTCATCATCTATCTATACATTGAACCTTATCTCTATTATGTCGCCGTCCCGCACCCTGTAATCGCGCCCCTCCACTCTCAAAACGCCTTCGTCGCGGCAGTTGGCGTAAGAGTCGCCGAATTTCTCGTAGTCGCTGCAGCTGACCACTTGGGCGCGTATGAATCCTCTCGCGAGATCGCTGTGAATCGCGCCGGCAGCGTCGACCGCCGTTCCGCCGTCATGAAGCGTCCACGCGCGCACTTCGTCCGGGCCGCACGTGAAAAAGCTGATGAGCCCCAGCGCCGAATACGCCGACGAAATAAGCCGCTCCCTTCCCGGCCGGTCTATCGGCAGACCTTGCGTGAACTCAGCCGCCTCTTCGTCCGTGAGGTCGAGTATGTCCATTTCGAGACGCCCGTAAAGAGTCATCGCCTCGTCGCGCACGGAGTCGAGCCGTTTTTTCAGGGCGGCGCCGAACGGCGCCGACGCAAGATCGGCGGTCGATTCGTCCATATTCAGCACGATAATCTGGGGTTTTTCGGTGAGAAACGTAAAGCCTCGCAGGGAGCGGCGTTCGGGTGCCGTAAGTTCCAGGTCTTTCAGAAATCTTTCTTCGAGCAACCAATCACGGCAACGTTCGAGAAGGGCTTGTTCGGCTTTTTCCCCGGGCGGCGGATTTTTTTTGCCCGACAGCTTCGAGAGCCTGTTCTCTGCCACGGCGAGGTCCCTGAATATCAGTTCCGTATTTATTATATCCCAATCGCGCGCCGGATCGACGCTTCCCTCGGGATGAGGCGCGGCGGCGTTGTCGAAACACCTGATCACGTGAATCAGCGCGTCCGCGTCTGCCACGAACGAGAGAAACGCGTTGCCCGGTCCCTCGCCTTTTCCAGCGCCGCGCGACAACCCCGCCAAGTCGACAAATTCCACCCGCGCGGGTGTCGTCTTTTTGGGACGGTGGACTTCCGCCAGCCTGTTAAAACGGGGATCCGGCACGTCCACGACCGCCCTGTTAGGGTCGGCCTTTCCTCCGGCGTAGGTTTTCACCTCCGCGCCGGCCCCGGTTATTACGTTGAAAACAGTGCTCTTCCCGCTTAGCGGAAGTCCGACTATACCGCAGTGCAACATACCGGGACACCTTCAGTTCGGTTATTTTCGCGCGATACTCATTGGCGATCGGCCGATTGTATTTCGGCAAATTATAACATGATCCCGAAGCCGTGACTCAGGGATGACGTCAGCCTAAACCCGCGGGCGGAGCCCCGTTGTTTTGCCTAGCAGTCTGTCGGATTTTCGGAACCTCAAACCGGCCCCTCCCTCCCCCAACCTCACCCATACATAATTTTGCCACGTATGACCGAGATGATTTCTTCTTTCTTGTGAACTCTATATCAATCGGAGGCCCTTTTCGCTCATTATCTTGCGGAGCCTCTTTATATTCCATGACATACATACCAAACGCCATTCCCCGCGTACCGATTTTATTCCGCGAAGCAAAAACTCGCGGAACCCCAT
>JAIRKI010000140.1 GCA_031260185.1 Synergistaceae bacterium
CTTTGGAGGATCACTTGGTCGATGAGCTTTTTAAACTTGAAAACTCTCCGGAGATTACACGCTCCATTACCTCATGGCCTTGGATAATTAATGCCTTGTTGATTTAGAAATGGAATAACTCGCGAACGACATCCGTATCCGTCGTTTGGCGGCCTTGGCAAACGGGGCCGCCATAGTTATAGCGCGGGGCGGTCATTTATTCGCCGGCGCGCCGCCGTACATCGCCCGAAGACGCGGTTTTTCTATCTTGCCCGTCGCGTTTCGCGGCACATCGGCGAATATGAATCCGCGCGGCCTCTTGTAGCGGGGCAGCGCTTCGCAGTGGGCCGCGAGGTCGCTCTCCGCGGCCGCCGCTCCGTCCTTCAACGACACTATCGCCACCGGCACTTCCAGCAGGCGTTTGTCGTAGCCGCCTATCACGGCCACGTCTTTCACGCAGCCCATCGTTCTGATGTGATCCTCTATCTGAATTGGAAATATATTCTCGCCGCCGCTGATTATCACGTCTTTTTTCCTGTCGACGAGGTAGATGAAGCCCTCTTCGTCCGCGTAACCCATGTCGCCGGTGTAGAGCCATCCGTTACGTAACGCCGATTCGGTAGATTCCTCGTCGCGGTAATAGAGTTTCATCACGCCGGGCCCTTTGACTATGAGTTCGCCTATCGTTCCCCGCGGCGCGTCTTCTCCGTCGTCGGACACTATTTTGGCCTGCCAGTTTATCCCCGGTTTGCCTATGGCCCCGACTTTGCGGAGATTTTCAATACCCAGATGCACGCATCCGGGGCCCATGGATTCGCTCAGTCCGTAATTTGTATCGTACTGCTGCTCGGGGAAAAACTCGCGCCAGCGCGCTATCAGTTCCGGCGGCACCGGCTGTGCGCCTATGTGCATCAAACGCCATCTGTCGAGGTCGTAGTCCTCGAACGACAGATTTCCGCTTTCAACCTCCTGGAGGATGTCCTGCACCCAGGGAACCAGCATGAAGGCAATCGTCACGCCCTCCTCCGACAGCGCGTTCAGAATCGACCTGGGCTTGCCGTCGCGCAGCAGCACGGCTTTGCCGCACGAGACGAGGCTTCCCAGCCAGTGCATCATCGCCCCCGTGTGGAACAGCGGGGCCAGACATAAAAACACGTCGCCCGCCTTCTGCCCGTGGTGTGTTTGCTCGGTGACGCACACCGACATTATCGACGCGTGCGTGTGAAGAATGGCCTTTGGCTCTCCTGTGGTGCCGGAAGTGAAATATATTGCCGCGTCGTCCCCGTCGGAGATGGCGACGTTCGGAGGCTCGGCGCTCGCGCCGCGCACACGGTCGAAGTACCCGGCGGCGAAAGCCGGACAGTCGGGCGACGTCGAGACGAACGTCTTGACGCTCGTTCCTTCCTCGCGGATGGACGCCATTTGCCCGGAGTATTCCGGCCCGAAGAAAATGGCCTCTGACCGCGTCAGTTCCAGGCATTTTCGCGTTTCTTCCGTGGTGTTGCGGAAATTTATCGGAACGACCAGCGCTCCGCTTCTCATTATCCCGAAATATATCGGAAACCATTCGAGCGCGTTTCTCATGAGAACTGCGACGTGCTTTCCTCTGCCCAGACCGTGCGCGATACAGAAATTGGCTATCCTGTCCGCGTCGCGGTCCATCGTCTTCCATGTCATCTCGCGCCGCGCCGACAAGTCGGGAAAACTGATCGACCCGTCGTAATCCGACGCCAAAACTATCCTGTCCGAACAGGAACGCGGACTCAACTCCACCATCGCCACAGCGTCCCCGTTCTTTATGGCGTTGTTTCTCAATAATTCAGTAATTGGCATATTTATCCTCCGTCCAATATAAAAATTTTTTTTTGCAAAACCGCGGGACTCTGCCCCGCACCCCGCAAGGGGGCCTGCCCCCTTGACGCCCTTTAAAGAGGGTGCAGGGAGCTTGCTCCCTGCCGGGGTTTGGGGCGGAGCCCCAAGTTTTTAATCTTTCGACCCCAGTGATTCGGCGGTTTTGACCGATACTGTCGTCTCGTAGCACGCGAAACAATTATCGACCAGTGAACGCGGCGGTTTCGCGGTGAGCGCGCTGACGAGCGGCACGATGACCAGTCCGGCGAGCATCGTGAACGCGCCCGCGTTGATGGGAGAGGCGAGTATCTTCGGAAAATACGGCCTGAACAATATATTCGCGATCATGAAGGCCGACGCGAAAATAAAATCGCACCATACCGCGCCCGCCGTCGCGCCGCGCCAGTAGAGACCGTACAGGAACGGAGCGAGAAAAGCGCCCGCGAGCGCGCCCCACGATACGCCCATCAACTGCGCTATGAAACTGACGCCGCCCTTGTACTGCATCGTCGCGATGACCGACGAGACGACGATGAAGACCGCTATGAGGATTCTTATGATCAAAAGCTGCGTGTGTTCGTCCATTTTCTTCGCCGTGCATCCCCGCAAAAAATCGAGCGTGAATGTAGAGGCGGACGCCATAACGAGGGACGAGAGCGTGGATATCGACGCGGCGAATACCAGCACGATCACCGCGCCTATGAGCGGGTCGGAAAATCCCGAGATCATCGCCGGTATTATCGAGTCGAAGCCGCCCGACGCCACGCTCGCGCCGTCCGTGAACAGCCGGCCGAAAGCGCCGAGGAAATAGCAACCGCCCGAAACTATCACGGCGAACACCGTGGATACCACCGTGCCGGTGTTTATGTTTTTCTCGGAGCGTATGGAGTAAAATTTTTGAACCATCTGCGGCAGTCCCCATGTCCCCACCGAGGTCAGTATCACCACGCCGAGCAGATCGAGCGGGGCGGGGCCGAAAAACGAGGCGAATATCCCAGGCGACGCGGAGACAGATGCGTCCTCCACACGCGACAAAGCGTCGAGCGACGGCGAAAAACCTCCGTTCACGGAGAGCACCGACGAGATCACGGCCGCGATTCCGGCGAGCATTATCGCGCCCTGAATGAAATCGTTGACCGCCGTGGCGCGATACCCACCCGTTATGACGTAAATGCCGGTTATAATCGCCATCGCTGCTATGCATACGGTGAAATCCACGCCGAAGGCCATCGAAAAGAGCCTCGACAGGCCATTATACAGCGACGCGGTGTAGGGACCCAAAAAGACGAAGGTTAGGACGGACGCCCCAAGCTTGAGGGATGGCGAGCCATAGCGCTTGCCGAAAAAATCCGGCATCGTAGCGCTGTCGATGTGCCTCGTCATGACGCGCGTCCGGCGCGCCAGAACCACCCAAGCGAGGAGCGAGCCGATGAAGGCGTTGCCGAGCCCTATCCACACGGCCGAAATGCCGAAACGCCACCCGAACTGTCCGGCGTAACCCACGAAAACCACGGCGGAAAAATACGACGTGCCGTAGGCGAAAGCCGTGAGCCAAGGGCCTATCGCCCGCCCGCCGAGCACGAAACCGTCGACCGACGCGCCGCGGTTCCGGCATATCAGTCCCACCGCGATTGTGACAACGAAAAAAACGCACATCATGGAAATTTTTACAAACACTCCGAATACCCCCTTAAAATATGTAAATATAAAAAAAGAGGGCCCCGCGTTTCGGGACCCCTCTTTGGATTTTTTAACCGGTTTGCGTCTGTCCTTTTTAAGGCCAAATACTACAATTCCGGACTCCAAAGGGGTCCAGTCTCGTAATAATAGTAAAGATAAGCCTCTTTAAAAATACGGATAAACGGCATAAACTTCCCGCTCCCTCCAAAAATCAACATTGGGCAGGTTAACATAGAATTGTGTGGTTGTCAATTTTTTAAGGCTGTAAATTTTTTTTGAAAAACGAGGTTCGCGTCACCAGCTTGTTACTTGCGCCAGCAGGCCGCGTTTGATCTCACCCGTTCGCTCACGATATCGTCGAATTCGGGAGGCAGGGGAGCGCATGCGGCCAATCCATTTCTGAACTCCTCGAAGGCCTTTTTCTGATCCGAGGAACGGTTTTCCACGAACGGCCCGTCAAGTATCGTTATCATTACCTTGAGGCCGTCGGGCATCGTCGGACCACCCAGAGGAATTATCCTGCCGTTTTTCGTATATCTTGAATCGCATCCATTATCGCCATCACCCATCATAAATTCCATTTATTTCCCAATATTGGAAAAAATTGTTATTTTTTTCCTGAATTAAATTTTACCAATTTATTCCAATCTATATTGCCATTATCATCGCAAAATAATTCAACAAACTCTTTTGTGAACTTATTTACCATTTGAGAATATTTTACCATACTCAACTTTCGCGCATAGCTTGCGGTTCAGGGAG
>JAIRKI010000090.1 GCA_031260185.1 Synergistaceae bacterium
TTTTTTCACGGATATAGACAATCAGCGGAAAATAAGGTATATTGTCAAGACACCTGCTGATATAACAGGTGTTTTCGGCAAGTTGACGAAAGGGGTGTGAGTTATGTTGAAGGGTAAAAATTGGTTACAGTGGTCGGTATTGGTTGTGTTGGGGGTATTCATGCTGTTCGCCGGCGGTTGTGGCGGCGGCGGCGAAACAGTTGATGTACCACCGCCGCCACCGCCGAACGGCAATTGGATTGATGTCGCGGATACAAGTTGGTATAACGAGACACAAAATAATTTTCCCATTGATACTCCGGAGAAATTAGCGGGGCTGGCGAAACTCGTCAATGGCGGCAATAATTTTGAAAACAAAACCGTCTACCTCGCCAAAAATATCGATCTTGGCGGCAGGTATTGGACACCGATTGGTAATCATATTTATGCCGCTTCCTTTCGAGGTATATTCGATGGTCAGGGGAATACTATATCGAATATAGCCATATCAATAGAAGAAATAATCATAGAAGAAACAATCGTGGAGGCGATGATTGGCTTTGTCGGCAATAATGGCGGAACTGTCACAAACGTTCGCCTGACTGACGCCGCCATTTCAGGCGCCAACGACGCCCTCGTTTACGCCGGTGGACTGGTGGGGTGGAATCGTGGAACAATAACAGATTGTACAGTGATAGACAGTTATATCTCCCCCTCCGGTTACGGATGTGTCGCGGGCGGACTCGTGGGAACGAATGGCTTCGACGAGGGAGCCGGGACGATAACAGGCTGCGAGGTAAGCAACAGTACAATTTCAGCATCCGACCCTTTATCCAATACTGTCGCGACCGCGGGTGGACTCGCAGGTCAGACCGGGGACGGGGGAACGATAACAGATTGCGTTGTGAGCGGCGGTAAAGTCACGGCTATCTCCAGGAATGGTTACGCCTACTCGGGCGGTTTCATCGGCATTGTCGAGAGCAGCAGCAGCAGTTTATCCGGCAACACCACCACCGAACGGCCGGCGATAGGTCGTGATGAAAGACTGTCCCCACCCGGTCCCAGCGACAATATCTGGTAGGAGAAGATTCAACACTCCGGACACCTGTTATACCAGCTGGTGTCCTGAAAAACTCGCGGTTAAACGGCGTGACGGAGAAGATCATAGCATCGGAAAGATTTCGTTCCTTTACGGTTTTCGCAAGCGCGCTGATTTGCCGTAAAGTGATTGCGACATCATTTTTTCGGTTTATTTCAAAATTTTCTCCATGGCCGCTTCGGCCAGCTTACAGTTCTTCGCGATTTCATTCAGCGCGCAATACATTTTCTCTTTGGCGCGGGCCGTGAACGCTTCGTCGCTTATGCCGGGCAGGTTTATCCGCACGTTGTAGGCGGCGGATTTTCCGGCGGCTTCCGCGAAGACCGCCGCGCTTCCGGCGTCGGTGGCGGCGTTCGGGTTTCCGTATTCCGCCGCGAGCGCCGCCAGACGGCTCGCTTCCACGCATAGTTCGAGCGTCGACATCGGAACTTCGGCGGCTTGTTTCGCGGCTTTTTCCAGTTCCGTTTTTCGCGCGGATTTTTGTTCCTCCGTCTCCTTGGGCATTTTGAGCGCGGCCATGTACGCGTTGAACGCCTTGATGTCATCGCTTATGAGCGCAAGTGATTTTGTCCTCAGCCGCTCGCTTTCCGCCAGTATTTCCACCATCTTTTCCCGGTTTTCGCGGTATTTTTCCTTGCCGACAGTTAAGTTCGACACCATGGAGACGAGGGCCGCCGCGAGCGACGCGCCCAACGCGGCGACGCTGCCGCCTCCGGGAGCGGGCAGGCCGCTCGCGAGGTCATCCAGAAATTTGTTCAGCGTTTGATTCTCCAAAGACACTTTTATGACCATTCCTTTCCGCGAAAGGCACAAAACGGCATAAAACAATTTTGTTTCAAACTTATTCCTCCGTTTTTTCAGAAAAGCCCCGTCACGCGTCCGTCCGCGTCGATGTCCATTCCGCACGCGGCGGGGCGTTTCGGCAGGCCGGGCATGGTCATTATCGTTCCCGTTATGGGGATGATGAAACCGGCGCCGGCGGAAAGCCTCACCTCTCTCACCGTGAGGGTGAACCCTTCGGGGCGTCCCTTCGCGTTCGGGTCGTCCGAGAGGGACGACTGCGTCTTTGCCATACATATCAGAAAATCGTCGCATCCCAGGTCGTGAATCTGTTTCAGGTCTTTTTGGGCTTTGTCGGTGAAACTGACATTCGCCGCGCCGTATATTTTTTTCGCTATGGCGGTTATTTTTTCGACCGGCGAAGCGTCTGTCTCATAGAGGAAATGGAAATCGTTCGGCTTTTCGCACGCTTCGATCACGGCGTTGGCGAGGTCCGCGCCGCCTTCGCCGCCGCGCGCCCAGATGTCCGAGCGAACGACCGGAACACCCAGTTTCGCGCATTTTTCCACGATGAATTTCAGTTCGCCGTCGGTATCGGTCGGGAAGGCGTTGAGCGCCACTACGACCGGCAGGCCGTAGGAGAGCATGTTTTCCGCGTGCTTTTCGAGGTTTGGGATTCCGGCTTCGAGCGCCGCCGGATTCTCTTTCGCGAGGTCTTCCCTTGGAACGCCGCCGTGCGTTTTGAGCGCCCGTATGGTCGCCACTATCACAACGGCGTTCGGTTTGAGGCCGGCGAGACGGCATTTGATGTCGAGGAATTTTTCCGCGCCCAGGTCGGCGGCGAAACCGGCTTCCGTCACGAAATAGTCGGCCAGTTTCAGACCGTATTTGGTTGCCATGACGCTGTTGCAGCCGTGGGCTATATTGGCGAACGGGCCGCCGTGCACGAAAGCGGGCACGTGTTCTATAGTCTGAACGAGGTTCGGCTTTACGGCGTCTTTCAAAAGCATCGCCATCGCTCCCTGAGCTTCGAGGTCGCGCGCCCTCACGGGTTTCCCCTCGTAATTGTACGCGACTATGATATCCGACAGCCTGCGTTTGAGGTCGTCGATGCCGGACGACAGGCAGAGGATCGCCATTATCTCGGACGCGACTGTTATGTCGAAGCCGTCCTCGCGCGGCACGCCTTCCGTTCTGCCGCCGAGGCCTATGACTGTCTTGCGCAGCGCGCGGTCGTTCATGTCGAGCACGCGGCGGAAAACTATGCGCCTGGGGTCGATGGAAAGCGGGTTGCCCTGCTGGACGGAGTTGTCGAGCATCGCGGCGAGAAGGTTGTGCGCGGACGTGACAGCGTGGAAGTCTCCGGTAAAGTGTATGTTGATATCCTCCATTGGGACGACCTGGCTGTAACCGCCTCCGGCCGCGCCGCCTTTTATGCCGAATACCGGCCCCAGCGAGGGTTCGCGAAGGGCGAGCGTGACTTTTTTTCCGATTAGGGCCAATGCCTGGGCCAAACCCACCGAAGTGGTGGTCTTGCCCTCCCCCGCCGGGGTTGGGGTTATGGCTGTGACGAGAATCAGTTTTCCGTCGGGGCGGTCTTTGACGCGGTTCCACAGTTCGTGCGTGACTTTGGCCTTGTATTTTCCGTAAAGCTCCAGTTCGTCTTCCGTTATGCCCAGTTTGGCGGCCACTTTGACGATCGGCTCCATCGCGGTTTCCCGCGCTATCTCGATGTCGGATTTATAATTCACTCACATTCCTCCTGTCAAAAAAACTTGGGGCTCCGCCCCAAACCCCGCCGGGGGAATTATCCCCCGGCCCCCTAATGGGGTGCAGGGGACTTGTCCCCTGCTGGGGTTTGGGGCAAAGCCCCAAGTTTTCGCCCTTTAAAAAAGGCTTCGCCGCAAGGCGAAGCCCAACGTAAGCTCACATAAACGTCCGAAAACTACATTTCGGGTCTTATGGTCACGAGATATACCGCCTTGCCGTCTTTTGCCTCCAGGATGACGCCGTCCTTGCCCTTCGGGTTGTGAAATTCGTCCATCGTGATGACGGAGTGCGTAAGTTTGAGATTTTCGGTCGATTCGAGCGCGTCGCGAATTTTTTCCGGGTCGTCGCCACCCGCGCGCTCTATGGCGTCCTTGAGCCAGTATACGCTGTCGTAAGCCATGACCGCGTTCATGAATTCCTGACATTCCGTGCCGGTCGATTCCTCGTACTTCCTGAAAAAGTCGGCGAGCGCGGGATCGGCTTTATCGACGTGACTCACCCAGAACGTGTTTTTCATCGCGTCAGCCCCGGCGACTTCCCACATAAAGTCGCCGTATCCGTCGCCGCCGATTATCGGGATATCGATACCGGCCTCGCGGGCCTGCTTGACGGAGAGCGGGAGGACTTTGCCCATCGTGGGCAGAATCAGGACATCGGGATTGGCGTCCTTTATCTTGGTGAGCTGCGCGCGAAAATCGACATCGTCGGAACGGTGCCCCTCGTCGGCGACGATCGTGCCTCCGCCCGCCGTGAAATCCTGAACGAAAAATTCGCGGAGCCCCTGCGAGTAGTCGCTCGCCACGTCATACAGGACAGCCGCCGTCTTCGCCCCGAGGTTTCGCGAGGCGAACGTCGCCAGAATCCTTCCCTGATATGGATCGAGGAAGCAGATGCGGAAGTTGAACGGTTTCACATTGCCCGATTCGTCGACCGTCACCAGCGGATTAGTCGGCAGCGTGCCGATGTGCGGGACGCGCCCCTGGTTGAAGATGGGGGAAGCCGCGATGCAAAGGCCGGAACCGCTCGGGCCTATAACCGCGCTGACCTTGTCCTGTTGCGCGAGCCTGCGCGCCGCGTTGACCATGTCCTCGTTGCGGGTGCGGCAGTCGTACATCGTCACTTCCAGCGGGCGTCCCAGAACGCCGCCGGCATCGTTTATCTCTTTCACGGCTATCTTCACGCTCTCGACTTCGGCCACGCCGTAAGCCGCGAAATCGCCAGTCACGGTCGCTATCTCGCCGATTTTTATGGGAGACGGCGCGGCCGTTTCCGGAGCCGCGGATACGTCGGATGAAGTCCCGAAAGCCGGTTCCGCCGCCGGGGCATCCGGTGAAACGCTTGCCGGAGCGATTTCGGTTTCCGCCGCGGGCGCGCCGATATCCGTGGGATACTTCTCGGGTGTCTCAATATGGAACGACGGCGCCTCGGGAACGGCATCGCCCGAAGTCCCGGGCTCGGCGGCGTTTTCCGTCTCCGCGGATGAAGTCCCGAAAGCCGGTTCCGCCGCCGGGGCATCCGGTGAAACGCTTGCCGGAGCGATTTCGGTTTCCGCCGCGGGCGCGTCGATATTCGTGGGATACTTCTCGGGTGTCTCAATATGGAACGACGGCGCCTCCGCCTCGGGAACGGCATCGTCCGAAGTACCGGGCTCGGCGGCGTTTTCCGTCTCCGCGTCGGAAGAAACGACCTCGAGAACCGTCTCCGCCGGCTCTTGGGTCACAGGCGACGGTTTGTCCCGCGTTATGACGAAGCCGATTATTATGATGAGTATCACCAAGCCGATCCAAACACCGTTTTTGTTTTTCACGATACACACAACCCCTTTTTATAATAAAAATTTTTTTTAGAACGAGCAAAGCCGCCTGACATAAAAATTATCGCATCTAAGCAAGGCTTGTCAAGTAAATTCAATCGACGGGGGAATGATCGAGTCGTTCGCGTACAAAACGCGCCCTTTTTCAGATACATCGGGATTTTAGGGTTTTCAGGACACCTGTTATTACAGCGGGTGTTTTGAAGTATATCCCGCGTTCCGCTAACCGTCAATACCGGCAAAAAAACCTTACTATTTCATTACTTAATATTCAAAATTTTACATCGGCACATTTCAAGCCGACACAACGCTTGACGGCAATTGCCGGAACACCCGCTGTAATAACAGGTGTCACGGGTAATTTCAGAGCGGAGACACGCGATTGAATAGTCAAGCTCAAACTGAAAAGGGGAAGGCAATATCCCGAAGCCTGTGGGCATAGATGACAGCCTCGGCGCAAATAACAAAAAATAAATATAAGGAGGAATCAGTGTGTTGAAACGCGGGAACCGGTTACAGTTGTTGGTAATGGTTGTGTTGGCGGTGTTTGCCCTGATGAGCGGCGGTTGCGGCGGGGGTAGTGGAGGAGGCGGTGGCGGCCCGGCAAGAGGAGGCGCGGACTTGACGATATCGAACGCCGATGAACTGGAGGCGTTCGCGAAGATGGTGAACGATGGAAGAAATCTTTTCTACGGAAAAACGGTAACCGTGATTAACGACATTGACCTGAGCGGCAGGGAATGGACGCCGATAGGGAACGGAGGATCCTTCTTCTATGGCACGTTCGACGGCGGGGGGCATACGATATCGAACATGACGATAAAATATGAGGGGACAGGCGCATATTATTACGCGGGTCTTTTCGGGAACAATATGGGGACGATCAAAAACGTCCACATGCGTGATTTTTCTGTTTCCGTCTCTGTCTCCTCTTCCCCCTCCATCGCCACCCTCTCCGCGGGCGGCCTCGTAGGGATTAACGCAGGGAGTAACATATGGGGATATATAGGGGGAAATATAACAAACTGCACGGCGAGCGGGGATGTTTATGTTTCTGTCTCCTCTGACTCCTCCGGAGTTATCCCCTACGCGGGCGGCCTCGTAGGACTTAACTCAGGTGGAACTATAACAGGCTGCGAGGCGAGCGGGGATGTCTCATCCTCATCCTCATCCTCATCCTCATCCTCCTACGCGGGCGGTCTCGTAGGGAGTAACTTAGGTGGAACTATAACAGGCTGCACGGCGAGCGGGAATGTCTCATCATCATCATCATCATCATTCTCCTCCTCCTACGCGGGCGGCCTCGTAGGGGATAACCACGGAAATATAACAGACTGCGAGGCGAGCGGGAATGTCTCATCCTCATCATTCTACTCCGTCGCGGGCGGCCTCGTAGGGTTTAACTACGGAACTATAACAGGCTGCGAGGCGAGCGGGGATGTCTCATCCTCATCATTCTACTCCGTCGCGGGCGGCCTCGTAGGGAGTAACAATGGTGGAACTATAACAGACTGCGCGGCGAGCGGCAAAGAAATCACGGCGGTCAATAACGGGAGCGGAACAGCCTACATGGGTGGTTTCCTCGGCATGCATAGCGATGGCACGCTCAGCGGCAACACCAACGACACCGGGATATCGCCCGCGATAGGGTATGACGGCAGACTGAACCCGCCCGGTCCCAGCGACAACATCTAGCGTTTGATGCGAACGCGGCGGGCGTGGGTGGAAAAAGGAAAAGTTTGCCCCCGCCCGCCGTTTTTTCAGAGGCGCGGCACGCGCCCGCTTTTCACGATGAGCCGCGCCTTCGTGACGGGATAGGCGAGAAGAAAACCTTCAACCAAAATATTGTATCATTGACAGAGAAAGCAGAGCGATATTTTGGGAGGTGTCTTATCAATGAAATACTTGAAAACCGCGGCGGCCGGTTCCGACGACGACGTAAAAAAATTGCGCGAGACGGTTGGCGGGATAATCGACGACGTCAGAAAAAACGGGGACGACGCGCTTCTGCGCCTCAATCTGACCTTTGACGGCTCTTCCCGCGAGGAACTTCGGGTATCGAGGGAGGAGATCGGCGAAGCGTACCGCGCGGCGCCGGAGGAGGCCGTCGCGGACATCCGCGCCGCGGCCTCCAATATCCGCGCCTTCGCCCGTGCCCAGCGCGATACCGTAACGGACTTGACGTTTTCCCCCGCGCCGGGCGTTACGCTCGGGCACAGGACAATCCCGGTGAAATCCTGCTGCTGTTACGTGCCGGGAGGCGGCTACCCGCTTTACTCCACCGCGCTGATGCTCGCGATTCCGGCGAAGGTCGCCGGAGTCGAAAGGATCGCGGCGTGTTCTCCGACGATGAAAGGAACGTCAAAAATCCATCCCATGACGCTCGTAGCCCTGGATACGGCCGGCGCCGACGAAATATACGCGGCCGGCGGCGCTCATGCCGTGGCGGCTTTCGCCTACGGCACGGGACAGATTTCTCCGGTCGATCTCATCGTCGGCCCGGGCAACCGTTACGTGACGGAAGCGAAAAGACAATGTTACGGGCAGGTGGGAATAGATTTCGTTGCCGGCCCCAGCGAGGTCATGGTGATAGCCGACGAAACCGCCGACGCCGACATCATCGCGGCGGATCTGCTGGCGCAGTGCGAACACGACCGCCTGTCGCGGGGCGTCGTGATCACGACCTGCGAGCGTATAGGCAGGGAAGTCATTAAAGAAGCCGAAGCCATGCTCGGCAAACTCGAAACGGCGTCCGTCGCCGGGCAGGCGTGGCGCGATTACGGCGAGGTCGCGGCCGTCGGCGCGATCGCCGAGGCGGTCGATATCGCGAACCGGCGCGCGCCCGAACATCTGGAGATTCACACGGCCGACCCCGAATCCGTTTCCGCCGGTCTCTTCAACTACGGCTCTTTATTCATCGGAAAATACGCCGCCGAAGTATTCGGCGACTACGCGTCCGGCCCAAACCACACGCTGCCGACGCTCTCGGCCGCTAGATACACAGGCGGCGTGTGGGCCGGCACATTTCTCAAGACATGCACGCGCCAGTCGTTCACGAAAGAAGCGATGCTCGCGCTGGCCCCGCTTGTCACAAGAATGGCCGAAGGCGAGGGCCTGACCGCTCACGCCGGAGCGGCGGCGGCAAGAGTGAGAAAATGGGGTTGAACCGACGCCGGCGGATTATATCCTCGACTCGGCGAACCGAAACGCCCGCGAGATACATCTCGGCTGTCGCTTCCTCCGCCGAACTCTCGCGCCTCCGGCATCTCTCTATGATCGCCGTCTCGAACGGCACACCATCGAGTTACAATTCCATGAGTTCTTTCGGGAAGCGTGTGAGGGTTTTATGTCCACCGGGTGTGACGAGTACAGTGTCCTCTATCCGTATGCCGCCCCAATGGGGTTTGTAGATACCGGGCTCGACAGTGACGACCATCCCGGCATCCAGAAAGACGTTCTTGTTCTGGCGCATGAACGGTTCCTCGTGAATTTCCAGGCCCACGCCGTGCCCGATGCCGTACTCGAACGCCGGGTATCCTTCCCCTCTTATAATTTCGAGGGCGATGCCATTGATGTCCCTGCCGTTCGCGCCGGGGGATACCGCTTCGAGGCTCGCTTTCTGCGCTCTCAGGACGGCGTCGTAGGCCTTTTTCTGTCCTTCGCCGGCATGTCCGAATACGAAAGTTCTGGTGGTGTCCGACCTGTAGCCGTCGAGGCAAGCGCCGAAGTCTATCAGTATAAAATCCCCCGGTTTCAGGCGCGCGTCGCGGCGCGAATTCGCGTGGGGCCGCGATGCGCTGGCGCCAAAGAGAACCATCGTGTCGAAAGCCGCGTCTTCCGCCCCGCCGGTCTTCAGGCTGTAATCCAGTTCCACCTTGAGATCGAGCTCGGAGATGCCTTCCCTCACAACGGACAGCACGCTTTCCAAAGCCCTGTCGGCTATTCCGCAGGCGGTTTCGATCGCCTTCGCCTCCGCGGAGTCCTTCTTCGCCCTTATGCCATCGACGACCGACGACGTGGGGACGAGTTCGGCGCGAACGCCGGAGATGGCTTTCGCGATATCGTCGTAAAGGTTCCATGCGAGCCTGTTTTTCTCGAACCCTATTTTGCGCAGGCCGTTATCGCCGGCAAGGCGCGCCACGACATCACGCAGAGGAGCGTTCGGCGTCTGGTGCGCGACGACCTCCGCGCTCAGGCACTCGGCCCGGGCCATCTCGGTGTAACGGCTGTCGGCTATCAGGAAATTTTTTTTCGCGGTGGCGAGCATGAAACAGCCGCCGCCTGTAAATCCTTCGAGATACCTCTGGTTCGCCGAGCCGGTTATAAATAAAGCATCCAAACCATGAGCTTCCAAAATTTTCCGCAATTCACGCGATCTGTCGGTCATGACCGTTTGTCTCCTTTAATTTAAAATCTTTGAGAGCCTGTCAAGCCACAAGAAGAAGGCAAAAGAAGATAAGGTGTTGAAAAATGGCCCAATATAGAACATGTCAAGCATCCGTGGCGCCTCAAAATAAAACGACCCTGAGAAGTGAATCGTTGCCTCAACATAAAATGACCCCGAAAGGCTCTCTCCTTTCACTATTTATTTTGAGTAGCGTCAACTGTCGGCGAGTTCGTCGAGCGGCTTAAGCATATCACGTTTCAGCGCGGCCGGGTTTAGTGACAGATATGTCTCAGTCAGCCGAGCTTTTGCGCCTCGTTCGACATAAGGGGATTCGAGCGGGCGTTTGCAGGGCGTCTTGAGCACGTCGTAACGGTTGTCCCGTTCCTGTGTTTGGAGATCAATTTTACGGACGGCATGAAGAAATTTGTACGCAAGCGCGGCAGGGAGTGGAATCATTCATCACGCGCACGCTCTCCATGCCTTCGTAACGGGCATAGCCGGCGTTCCTCCGGGCGACGGACCAGTTTTTTGTTCCATTTTTATGACCATTCCTTTCTGCGAAAGGCACAAAACGTCATGAAACTTTCGCGCGATTCGCTTCTGTTTATACCTTGATGTACAATGTCACCGAGGGTGCCGACACACTACAGAA
>JAIRKI010000060.1 GCA_031260185.1 Synergistaceae bacterium
ATACATATATTTTCGGATGATTCCCGAATAACTTTATACCACTTAAGTTAAGATACTATATAGCGACCGCAATATCATCGCTTTAAACATCATTATTACATCGAACGGGGGGCGCCCGATTGTCTCATTCTTGCGGATACTTTGCAACTGAACTCGAAATAGCTCCCAATTCATGACCTCGTTTAAACGCAATAATGGGTCAAGGCATTTGGCAAGGCGGTCACAGGCGATTGTGTTATCGAAGAGGCCGTATTGTTTCATTGTATAGATACACCTCTTTGCATAATAGGCTGATAGTACAGCTATTATATCATTTTGACCGTGTTTTTTCTGCTATCTCTCAAAGGGGATTTCTAGAGATTCCCCATTGTTCTTAAAGTTTCCCATGTTTTCTTTCTTTTTCGCGTCAATGGAGATAACCGGCTCATGTTCCGATATAAATGATTTGGCCTGCTCGTTTATGTATTCGAATTGTGCGTTCCTGTCAGGATGGCCTTCTTTCAGGGCAAGGTCTTTTTTGTTGCTTTGCAGACTATACCCCATTCCCTTCAACAAGTTGTATACTGTCCAGAACGATACTTGAACCCCCCTCTCGTTTAATATCTGTTGCGGCTTCCTTACGCTTTTGCTCGTCCACGGTAACGGGTTCTCGGGGTTGCCCTTTATGTGCGGCTCAATGATTGATTCCAAATCGGCAGGTATGCCGGGATATATTTCCACAGTCTTTTTTCGTCCGCCGCCTTTCCTTCGGCCGCGTTCCACATCCAACGCCATAACGGACTGTTCCTGTCTGTCTTTGATCCCCCGGGTGATCGTCAATCTTGAAACTCCGGATATCCCGCTATACTCGCGGACAAAAAGATTTGCCAAAACTTGTCTGCATGTCTGAAAAACTACCAGCCTTGCCTTAGCCCGCCCCTACAGGATTGGCAAATGTTTCCGGTCGTTGATATGACTGTTAAACTCAGGGGTTAATTCCCGGGGCCGTTATATTTTGCGCGTTCGTGATATAATTCCGATAAACGCGACTCGATCGCATTGGAGGTATCTGGTTTGAACAACGCCATTTTCAAGCTCGACACGCCACAAAACGAACCGGCCAGGGACTACGCGCCCGGCAGTCCCGAAGCGGAATCCCTTATCGCTGAGATACGAAGACAAAGCTCTGTCGAAGTCGAAATCCCACTCATAATCGGCGGCAAAGAGATAAAGACCGGCAATACCGGCAAAGTCGTAATGCCTCACGATCACGGCCATAAATTGGGAGTTTTTCACAAAGCGAGGAAAGAAGACGCCGCCGCCGCGATCGAGGCGGCTCTCTCCGCGCGCGCCAAATGGGCCGCGATGCCGTGGGACGACAGGGTGTCAATATCTCTCAAGACGGCGGAACTGATCAGCACTAAATACAGGGACCTGTTGAACGCGGCCACCATTCTCGGGCAGAGCAAAAATTTTTGGCAAGCCGAGATCGATTCGGCATGCGAGGTGTGCGACTTTCTGAGGTTCAACTGTTACAACGCGTCGACGCTTTTCAGTTTCACACAACCCGCTCAGTCATACAAGACGTTCAACAGGGTCGAATTGCGCCCGCTGGAAGGCTTCGTGTACGCGGTCACCCCGTTCAATTTCACGGCCATAGCCTGCAACCTCAACATGGCGCCGGCGGTGCTTGGCAACGTGACCGTCTGGAAACCGGCGACCGCGTCTGTGCTGTCCAGCTACTACCTGATGAAAATATATCAGGAGGCCGGACTTCCCGACGGCGTGATAAACTTCGTTCCCGGCGGCGGAGACGTCATCAGCGGCGTCGTTCTGGAGCACGAATATTTCGCCGGACTGCATTTCACCGGTTCGAACGAGACTTTCAACGCCCTGTGGCGCCAGATATCCGACAACCTCCACAAATACCGCTCCTATCCCCGCATCGTCGGCGAGACCGGGGGAAAGGACTTCATCTTCGCCCACAGTTCCGCGGACACGGACCGGCTATCGACAGCAATAGTCCTCGGGGCTTTCGAATATCAGGGACAGAAATGTTCCGCTTCGTCGCGCTGTTACATACCCGCGTCGATTTGGCCCGAGACGCTCCGAAAAATCAAGGAGCGCGTCGGCAAGATACGCGCGTCGGATCCCGCCGACCCCAAAACGCTCGTCGGCGCTGTGATAGACGAAAAGTCGTTCGATTTCATCACGTCATACATCGAAGCCGCGAAAAAATCCCACGACGCCGAAGTGATAATCGGCGGGCAAAGCGACAAGACCAAAGGATACTTCATCGAACCCACCGTCATTCTCTGCGAAGACCCGAAATACGCCACCATGGAGACCGAGTTGTTCGGCCCGGTGATGAGCGTGTACGTCTACGACGACGACAAGTTCGACGAGACGCTGAAATTGTGCGACGAAACATCGGTGTACGGGTTGACCGGCTCGATCTTCGCGAGAGACAAGGAGGCCGTCGTCAAGGCGACTGAGGCGTTCAAATACGCGGCGGGCAATTTCTACATCAACGACAAGACGACGGGAGCCATGGTGGGACAGCAGCCCTTCGGAGGTTCCAGGGCGTCGGGCACCAACGACAAGGTTGGGAGCGCGTTCAACCTGATAAGATGGGTCAACCCGAGATCGATAAAGGACAACTATTCCCCTCCGGCGGACGTGAGCTTCCCCCACATGGGCTGACCGAATATCTTTTACCCTTTCTTCTTTTTGTAGAACGTGTCCTCCATGGGCAGTTTTGACCTCAATTTTCCGTCGAGCGCGAAATATGCCCCGGCGACAGACGGCGCGGTGGGGATGGTAGCCAGTTCCCCCACTCCCTTCGCGCCGCACGCGATGTCCAAAGTCCCCGCTCCGTGTACGACGCGTATATCGATCGGGGGGACATCCGTCGAGCGCAAAATTCCCAGCGTGCCGTATTTCGCCTGAGGCACGCCGTCCTCGAGAGGATAGTCCTCGGTCAGCGCGTAGCCGAGTCCCATGGCGATGCCGCCCTCTATCTGTCCCTCCGCGGCCTTTGGATTAACCACGGTACCCATGTCGTAGGCGGCGGTAACGCGTTTCACTCTGCCGTCGTCCTCCAATTCGACTACTGTAGCGGCGTATCCGTACGCGATGTGGCTCTTCGGAAATTCCTTGCCGCTGCCCATCGGGTCGGTCTCTCCCAGATATTCCGCGTAAAACTCCCTGCCATCCAGAGCCGAGAGACTTCCGGCGCGAGCCAGTTCTTCTTTCAACATCACGGCCGCCCTTCGCGTGCTCTCGCCGGTGAAGGTGGTTTGGCGGCTCGCCGTGGTCGTTCCGGCGTTTGGAGTCCGGCGCGTGTCCGGCGGTTCCGCGACGACGTCTTTGGGAGATATGCCGGTTACCTCGCAGACTATCTGCGTGGTAACCGTCGCGAGCCCTTGGCCTATGCAGGCGGCGCTCGTCCGTATACGCGCCTTGCCGTCCTCGACGGAGATTACGCATCGGCTGGTGTCCGGCAAGCCGACTCCGACTCCGCTGTTCTTGAAAAATGACGAGACTCCGGCGATCTTCGCGTTTTCATAAACATCCCTGACATTTTCCAGGCACTCGCGGAGGGCCGTGCTCTCGTCGGCAATCTGTCCGTTGGGAAGGACATCCCCGGGACGAACGGCGTTTCGATATCTTATTTCCCACTGCGATATGCCGACTCGTTCGGCCAGCAGGTTGAGGTTGTTCTCGATCGCGAACGCGCTCTGACTCACGCCGAATCCCCTGAACGCGCCGCCGGGCGGATTGTTCGTATAGACCGCGGTTCCGTCGATGTCGATATTCCGATAATTGTACGGCCCGGCGGCGTGAGTGCAGGCGCGCTGCAGTACCGGTCCTCCGAGGCTGGCGTAGGCGCCCGTGTCCGACACGATCACCGCTTTCGTCGCCGTGAGAATCCCGTTTTCGTCGCATCCCGTCGTAAAATCCATCTCCATGGCATGGCGTTTCGGATGTATTCTCATACTCTCGTCCCTCGTGAGCAGAACTTTGACCGGTTTTTTCAGAAGCCACGCGGCGAGCGCGGCGTGATGCTGGACGCTCATGTCCTCTTTGCCGCCGAAACCTCCGCCCACGAGTTTGCTCCGCACGTGAATTTTTTCCGGCTCGAGCCCCAGCATCCTGGCGCATTCGCGCTGTTCGTCGTAGATACTCTGCCCCGCCGTCCACATCAGAATGCCGTCGTCCTCGGGCATGGCGATCGCGCACTCGGGCTCCATGAAAGCGTGTTCGGTGAACGGCACCGAATAGTGAGCGCTCACGACGTGGGCGGAATTTTTTAACGCGGCTTCGGCGTCGCCCCGCGTAAGATGTTCGTGGGAGAGCACGTTTCCGCGTTCGTGAATTGCGGGTGCGCCAGGCGCCAGCGCGTCCGCGGGTGAAGTCACGGGATTCAGCACTTCATAATCGACTTTCACCAGGGATTTTATCTCGTTCAGGCTCTCCTTTTTCCGGGAGACGATCAGAGCGACGGCGTCGCCCACGTACCTGGTAACGCCGCCCTCCCGTATCATCACGTCCCAGTCCGAGAGGAAAGCGAGATGTCCGATTTTGTTGTTCCCCGGCACGTCCGACGCCGTGAAGACGGCTTCGCAGTCGGGATGGCGCGACGCTTCCGAAACGTCGACGCGCAGAACCCGCGCCCTGGGATGCGGCGTCCTGAGGGCGGAAGCGTGCGACATGCCCGGCACCGTCATGTCGTCCACGTAGACGCCTGTGCCCAAAGTTTTTTCGACCGCGTCCACGCGGTGAAAATCCTCGCCGAGGATTCCGCTGAATTCGCGCAAAGGCAAAAGCCGCCCGCTCAGGAACATTTCGGCGGCGAGGCGGACAGCCCCGATTATCTTGACGTAGCCCGTGCAACGGCAGATATTGCCGCGAAGGGCGCGCCTGATTTCATCCTCCGACGGATCCGGCGTGTTGCCGAGCAGGCATTTCGCGCTCATGACCATGCCCGGGATACAGTAGCCGCACTGCACGGCGCCGGCCTCGGCGAAAGCGAGCGCGTACACTTCCCGCTCCCATTCGCTCAGGCCCTCTATCGTTATGATTTTTTTTCCGTCCAGTTTACCCAGCCCAATGACGCACGCGCGTACCGTTCGTCCGTCGGCTATGACGGTACACGCTCCGCAAGCTCCGCTTCCGCAGCCGTTTTTGGTGCCGGTGAGTCTCATTGCGTCCCGCAAGAAATCGATCAGCTTCATATCTCTGTCGCTAGTCACGACTCTTCCGTTCACGTTTATCGTGTACAAGGCCGTACCTCCATTATGTGTCTCAATTCGCGCAGGGTGTCCACGTCCGCGAAGACACGTTCGTCGTCGAAATTTACCGAAATGACGGCGCTCCTGTTGCGTTTTTTTACGTACGCGCCGCCCTCGCCGTCCGGAATGGAGACCAGTTCATCCCGAAACGAACGCGAAAAGACCGACGGAGATCCGGGCAATCCGCCAGACACCGGCTCGACGATGACGCCGGGGGCGGCGCGCTCGAGCAGCGCCCGCGCGACGTACGCTTCCATCAGCGGTTGGTCGCAGGGAAAGAAACAGAAATGCTCCGCTCCGGATGCCCCGACGCCCAGTTTTATGCTCTCGCGCACGCCTCGCTCCGGAGCGCCGTTGCGGACGATCCGCGCTCTAGTCCCGGAAGCGAGCGCCGCTACCTCGTCGCTTCCCGCCACCATGACGACATCCGAAAATTCCGGCATTCCGCACGCGAGTTCCACAGTGTACGACGCCAGAGGTTTTCCACGGAAAGGATACAGCAACTTGTCCTCCGCGCCGAACCGCCTCGAAAACCCCGACGCCATCAGAACGGCGCGCGCTTCGCGGATCAAAACCCCGACCATCGGTTCATCCTCGCGTTGCCGGAAACGATCACAAGCGGCATATCCCGCGCTTCGCGGATCAAAGCCGCCGTTTTCAAAGCGATCTTCCGTCCGCGTTCGTCTTCCGCCTGATTTATCACTATCGCGACATGCCCGGCCCTTCGCCGCAACATGCCGCCGGGCGAGGCAACCATAGCGGCCAGGGCCTCGGCGGTCACGGCATCTCCTCTGTTCAGGCCCGTCAATTTCAAAAACTCGTCCGGCCGGAAGACATTTTCCGCGCTCGCCGCCAATCCAACGGCGTTTACCGAAACAACCCCCAGCGTGTGCGTCGCGAAATCCGGGATCACCGGTTCGTTTTCCGTCCATCCCTTGCAGGGAAGCCCTCCGCTGCCGTCGGCTTCCATCAGGACAATATCGTAACGGGGAGCTATCGCGGCCAGATCTTCCGGCGCCAGGGCCTCCAGTTTTCCGGTCTTGCCGTTCAATAAACCCAAACAGTGGATTCCCGGCCGGGGAACGTGGGCCAGACACTCTTCGCGCGTTGCCGCGAAATCGGCTCCGGCGTCAGTGACGGGAAATATTTTCGCAGTGGGTGTAACGAGTACGCTCATATCAGCGCCGGCCTCGCCAGCGAGAATATTTATAACAGAAGTCTTGCCGCCGCATCCGGAGACCGCGACTCGGGATCCGCGGCCCAGACCGAGCAGGCCGGAGAGGCTCAAAACCGGGCCGCCGGCTGAGCGTTTCCGCTTATGACCGGCGCGCCCGACGAACACCTCGGGACGTATCGCCCGATGGGAGTGTTTCCCAGAAATTTTCCGTCCCGAAATATCTCCACGCCTCTGAGGTAAACCGCGTCGATGGACGCGGGAATTTCAATTCCCTCGAAGGGTGTGTAATCGACGTTCTGGAATTGAGTTCGCGCGGAAATCACCGTCCTGCCCGACGGGTTCAAAACGACGACGTCGGCGTCGGCCCTGGGAATCAAAGCGCCCTTTCGCGGGAACATTCCGAAAATGGCGGCGGGATTTGACGATACCGCACTGACCATGGCCGGAAGGCTCAAACGCCCTTCGGCCACTCCCTTGTACATCAGGAGAACCCGGCTTTCCACGCCCGGCATACCGTTCGGAATCCCGCCGAAATCGCCCCGTCCTTTATCCTTCTGTCCGGCGAAGTTGAACGAACAATGATCGGTGGCGACCACGTCGGCAAAGCCCGAACGCAACGACGCCCACAGTCCGTCATGGTTTTCCCTCCCGCGAAGCGGAGGTGAGCAGACGTACTTGGCCGCCTCCCATCCTCCACCGTAGAGCGAATCGTCGAGGTAAAGATACTGCGGGCATGTCTCGGCGAACAAGCGGGCGCCCCCAGCCTTTGCCTCAATGATTTTTTTCATCGACGAACAAGCGCTGACGTGGACGACGTAGACCGGCGCGCCGGCGAGCGAGGCGATCGACAGCAACCGCGACACGGCCTCGGTTTCCACCGCGGGCGGACGCGACACGGTGTGAAACTCCGGCCCGACGCGGCCCGCGCGGATGAGTTCCTCCCTCAGCGCCGATATCACGTCACCGTTTTCACAATGGACGCAAAGCAGGCCCCCCGCTTCCGTCACATGTTTCAAAGCGCGGTATATCACGCCGTCGTCGACCTGCAACGAGCCTTTGTAAGCCATGTACATCTTGAACGAAGTCACGCCTGATAAAATTATTTCCGGCAGTTCGCCCCGCGCGGAGTCGTTCCAGTCGGTTACGGCCAGGTGAAAGGCGTAATCGCAGAAGCACTTCCCGTCGGCCAAACGGCGCCAGTTGTCCAGACCCTCGCGGAGGGATTCGCCCTTGAACTGCGTGGCGTAGTCGATCACGCAGGTCGTGCCTCCAGCGGCGGCCGCCCTGGTTCCTGTGAAAAATCCGTCGGCCGTCCTCGTGCCGTCGGGCATCGGCAGGTCGAAGTGGGTGTGCGCGTCTATCCCGCCGGGCAGCAGATATTTTCCGGAAACATCCAAGATATCGTCTCCGTCCCGCGCAACGCGAATTCCGACCTCGGCGATCGTTTCCCCGTCGATTCTCACGTCCGCGCGGTACGCGCCGTCGGGGGTCGCCGCGATACCGCCCGCGAGGACGATCGCCATCTTAATCCACCTCTATCACTGTCGGGGCTTCTGTCTTCCCAGCCGGGAAAATCACGTTCAGCGCGATGCCTATTATGCATACCGCCGCCACCGAGTCCTCGAAAAGAAACTGAAAAAATTTCGGCATCTGCCCGTACACGTTGGACGGCATGGAGGCGAGTCCCAGTCCCATGGCGAATATGACGGAGAGCACGATAATGTTGCGTTGACTGAAGCCGGCTTTGGCGATCAGTTTTATGCCGTTTATCATGATCATCGCGAATACGCTGATGACCGCTCCTCCGAGGACGCTGTTCGGCATCATGGAGAATACCGCCCCGACTTTCGGGATGAAACCGGCCAGTACCAGGATAGCCGCTCCGGTCGCTATGCAGAATTTGTTGACGACTTTCGTCATCGCCACGAGCCCGGCGTTCTGCCCGAACGCGGTATTTGGCAGCGTGTTGAACAGCGAGGCGATCACCGAGCCGAGGGAGTCGGCCATTATCGCGCCGGACATTTCTTTAGTGGTGGCTTCTCTGTCGAAGGCCGCCACGGTTATCCCTGATGTGTTGCCGATGGTCTCGAGCCCGGACACGATGTAAAGGGCGGCGAAGGACAGCACCGCGCTCAGGTGAAATTCGTACTTGAAGCGCAGGGGCGTGGGTACGCTGAACCACGCCGCGTCGCGAAGAAGGCTGAAGTCAAGCCGTCCCATGAAGAACGCCGCGACGTAACCGACAACGATACCCGCCAACAGTGCCGAAACCTGCAGCGTTCCTCTCGCGAAGCGCTGGCACAGCAGAATCGTGATGAACACGACGAACCCCAGAACGATATTTTGCGCCGAACCGAAATCGGCCGCTCCGGCGCCGCCGAGGAAATAATTCGCTCCGGCGCCGAGCAGGTTGACTCCGATGCTTATCAAAACCGCCCCTATGACCAGCGGCGGAAAAAATTTTTTGAGCGGCACGATGAAAAAACCCATGACAAGCTCGACAAGACTGCCGATCAGCACTCCTCCCAACACTCCCGGCAGACCGAAGGCTTTTGCCACGGTTATGGATGTCGGCACGAAGGCGAAAGCGGTCCCCATGACTATCGGAAGCCCCGCGCCTATCCTGGGCAAGTCGGATTTTTTGCCGAATATCGAGATCGGGTAGAGCTGGAAAAACGTGGTGAACCCGGATACGAACATCGCGCATTGCACCATGAGTATCCTGTCGGCGCCGGTGAGTCCGACTATCCCCGCCACAATGAAACAGGGCGCGAGATTCGATGTGAACATCGCCAGCACGTGCTGAAGCCCCAGAGGCAATGCCACCAGGAAAGGCGGCCGTCCGTCGAGCTTGTAAATCAACTGTTTTCTCTCTTCATACGCGGTCATCGCAACTCTCCCTTTCAATTTCAATTCGCGATATAAAACTATCTCCCGTTCATCAAGAGGGTCATGACGGCTTTCGCGGTGTGCAGGCGGTTCTCCGCTTCGTCGTAGACCACCGAGCGCGGCCCGTCGATCACGGAATCCTCAACCTCGTTGCCGCGATCGGCCGGAAGCGCGTGCATGTATATGACGTTTTTGTCCGCCGCGGCCATTTTTTCCTCGGTGCATTTCCAGGATTTGCGAGCTTTGAGGGCGTCATCAACGACTTTGACGGCGCCCGACGGCGCGTTTCCGGTCCGGTCGTTCACCCAGTTGCCCCAGTTTTTCGGAATGACGACGTTAGCGCCCCTGTAAGCGGCGGCTTCGTCGTCGGTCACGGTCACGGTTCCGCCGTAACGGTCCGCGTTGGCTTTGGCCTTCGCCACAACCCAATCCGGCAGTTCCCAGCCCTTGGGATGAGCCAGAGTCACGTCCATCCCGAAGCGCGGGAAGAGCAGCGCTTGAGAGACCGGAACGGAAATCGGCTTCTTGTGGCTTTCCGCGTATGCCCAAATGACGGAAACTTTCAGCCTGTCGAGTTTGCCGCCGAATTTTTCCTTTATGGTCAGGACGTCGGCCAGCGCCTGGAACGGGTGGTAGAGATCGCACTGGAGGTTCATGACGGGAACCTTCGACCACTTCGCCATCTCGTTGAGGTACTTGTTGCCGTAGCCCCAGTTGCAATAACGGCACGCTATGGCGTGTCCGAAGCGGGAGAGGATGATCGCCGTGTCCTTTGCCGATTCGCCGTGGGCGATCTGCGTACTGCCGGAGTCGAGAAACCCCGCGTGCCCGCCGAGTTGAGCGAAACCGGCTTCCATTGCGTTGCGCGTGCGGGTCGACTGTTCGAAAAATATGAGAAACATGCTCTGATCCCTGAGGTACGGGGTCGGAACACCCTGGGCGAATTTCAGTTTGAGATCCGCCGATACGCCGAGCATGGTTTCGACTTCCTCCCGGTTGAAATCCTCCAGGTCGATAAAATGTCTGCCGCGAAATACTGTTTGCATTTGAACGTCCTCCCAATGTTTTTGCGGGGAAACCCGCTCTTGTTTCAAATCGAGTTTTTCGTGTGTTCGGGCATCTTGTCGGCGTATTTTTCGACATACACGGACGGGATCGCGGCGTACATCGCCGCGCAGCCGACGAGTTCGTTTTTCCAGGTGTACTCGTTCGGCGCGTGAGCCTGATCCTCGTGGCCCGGGCCGAAACCGACGCAGGGTATTCCGTGCATGCCCGTTATCGCGACGCCGTTCGTGGAGAAAGTCCACTTACCGATGCGCGCGTTTTTGCCGAAAACGGACCGATATGTGTCCGTCAGCGTCTCGCAGGCCGGGTGATCCTCCTCGATGACCCAGGCCGGAAAATGGCAGTCCGTCGGGTAGACCAGGCCGGTGTACGAAGGACGCTCATATTTGTACATTCCCACCTCCGCGCCGGCGGCCTTCACGGCCGGGAGATTCCTGATCTGACTCAGTGCGTACTCGGCGTTCTCTCCACGCGTCAATCTTCGGTCAATGGATATTTTGCAGCTGTCGGCCACGGCGCAACGCGACGGAGACGTGAAAAATATTTCCGAGACGGTGAGGCTGCCCTTGCCGAGAAAATCATCATTATCGAGGTTCGTGTGAAGCGCGCGAAGTTCGGCCAAAATCGGGCCCATCTTGTATATCGCGTTGTCCCCGCGTTCCGGCGCGGAACCGTGACAGCTCACGCCATCGGTCGAGACGTATATCTCCATCCTGCCGCGTTGCCCCCTGTATATGCCTCCGTCCGTCGGCTCCGTGCTGACCACGAACTCGGGATGCAGCTTGTCCTCGTTGATTATGTACTGCCAGCAGAGGCCGTCGCAATCCTCCTCCTGCACAGTCCCCGCGACGGCCAGCGTGTAGTCCCCGCCGAGCCCCAGATCCCTGATTATTTTGCCGGCGTAGACCATCGAGGCCATGCCGCCCTCCTGATCGCTGGCGCCGCGTCCGCCTATCCTCTCCGCGTCCTCCGTCCCCTCGTAAGGGTCGAAATTCCAGTTGCCGCGATTGCCTATTCCCACCGTGTCGATGTGCGCGTCCATCGCGACGAGATGTTTGCCGCGCCCAATGTAGCCCAGTATGTTGCCCATGGGATCGATTTCGATCCTGTCGAATCCAACGCGTTTCATCTCATCCGCGACGCGCGACACGACGCGCTTCTCATCGCGGCTCTCGCTCGGTATCGCTATCATATCGCGAAGAAACCTCGTCATGTCCGGCTCGTACTTTTTCGCGGTTTCGGCGATTTTTTTGAAATCAAGCATAATTATTACCATTCCTTTCTTCGCGGGGCACAAAACGTTATGAACCCGCAGCCGGTTTCAAACTTTTTTCCCTCATAATTTTCAGTGTCAATAATCGAGCAGCCAGGGCAGCGAATTGCTTATCCCGTTGTAAACCGCCCACATTTCCATGGCTCCCGACAGCGACACGTTTTCGGACGCGCCCGCGCCGCCGAAAACGGCGGATACGACTCTGAACCCATTGTCCATCTCGACACTGACGCCATTTGCCTTGTACCGGCAACCGCGATTCGAAAGCGACAGGCTCTCCTCCCGTCCCCCCGCGCGCCTTCGCACACGCCCTGACTCCACTCTGAACAGTTCCTTGCCCTTCGACGCGGCGAAATGTTTCTCGTCGAGGCAAAGCGTCGGCTTGTCCCGGTACGGAAGCCCGTGATGTACGCAGAAGACGCCGCAATTGCCGCATTCGTTGCAAAAATCATCGATATGTATAATCTGTTCTCCCTGTCCTATCGAAAAAGTCTCCCGCCCAACCGAGCGCGGGACGCCTCCGGAGACGGACAGCAGGGGCAGAGTCACCGATACCGGCGAAATTTCAAAGCTGAAATTCGCCCTGTTCGGACAGACATCCACGCATTTACGGCAGACGGTCTGACACTGCAGGCAACGTTTTGCCTCTCTTACGGCCGACGCTTCATCGAGCGTACGCTCGACGGGATCGAATCCTCCGCGCGAATCCGGCGCCTCGCGCCCTTCAGCTTCGGGATCGATTTTGAGGCTCCGCGATTCCTGAACCGCGGCGAATTCGTCTCCTACGGGCGATATGGTTCGAGTCTCTTTTTTGACAGGTACGCCAAGTTCGGAGCAAATAGCCTCGGCCGCTCTCGCGCCCTCGGCGCACGCCCCGATCACCGTCGCCGGCCCAGTCACGGCGTCGCCTCCGGCGTATACGCCAACCACGTTGGTTCTTCCGTTCGGGCTCACCGTCAGCGAGGAATTTTTCCCGAAACTCAGCCTTGTCCCCGCAAACGCACACTTATCCGCGCTCTGTCCTATAGCGGCGATTATGGAGTCGGCTTCCAGAGTGAAGAACTCGCCGCGCGGTTCGGGACGCCGTCTGCCGCTCGCGTCCGGTTCTCCGAGGCGGTTTTTTTCGCATTCCAGCCCCACAACCCTGCCGCCGGCAACCAGGATCCGTTTCGGCGAAGCCAGTTCGATCAGTTCGTTTCCTTCCTCGAACAGCAGTTCCTGTTCGTCCCGCTCGGCCGGCATCTCCGCGCGAGTCCTCCTGTATACCATCACAACGGGCGCGCCGATGAGCCTTCGGGCAGTCCGCGCGGCGTCAATCGCGGTATTGCCGCCGCCGATTACAAGAACTTTCCGTCCGAGATCGGGGCGTTCCCCGCTGGCGACGCGCTCCAACAAACCGAGAGCCCCCCATACGCCCGGTGAATTTTCGCCCTCTATCCCGAGAGGGACGTCCTTCGGAAAACCGCAGGAGAGATACACAGCGTCAAATCCCTCCCCCAACAGACCCTCGGGCGGCCCTGTTATTTTCGTGCCGTACTTTATCTCGACCCCAAGCGAAACTATTCTCTCGGCGTCGCTGTCCGTCACGGCGCGGGGCAGGCGGAACTCCGGCGCTATCGCCATCATGCCGCCCGCTCTCCGGCGGCTCTCGTAAACCGTCACGGACAATCCGCGGCGAGCCATGACCGCGGCCGCCGCGAGCCCGGACGGTCCGGCGCCGATCACCGCGACCCTGCGTTCGATCTTCGTATCCGTCATGATGGCGGCGGGACGGCCGTGTTCGGCCGCGAATCGTTTGAGCGCCCTTATGCCGACCGGCTCGTCGTAGCCGGATCTGGCGCAGCCCGATTCGCAAGCGCGCGTGCAGACATGCCCGGTCACGCCCGGGAGAGGATTTTTCGAGAGGATGATATCGAGCGCCGCGTCGAAATCGCCGCGCGAAACGGCGAGAACATACGACGGAATATCCTGACAGACCGCGCAGCGTTCCATGCACGGCGCTTCGACGCAGTCGAATTTACCCAGAGGCGATTTTACTTTCGGCGCGCCCCGGAAATATTTTTTCGCGTATTTTTTCTCATTGGCGGCGGAAGCCGCCGCCAACTCAAGCGCGCCCGCCCTCCGCGCGGCGAATTCGTCGAGGCTTGACGCTCCGCGCTCGCGCATTTTGTCGGAAATATTGCGTATGTACTGCGTGAAGCGCGAGTAACCGCCGGGCTTGAGTATGTCGGACGCCGCGGTGACCGATTTCGCGCCGCACCGCAGGAGCGTCGGCGTATTCAGCGCGTCGGCGCCGGCCGAGTAGGATACGTTGAGATCCCCGCCGAACTCGACGCTCAACCTGTGCCAGAGGTTCATCGTGATCGGGTAGAGCGCGCGTCCGGACATGTACATCTCGTCTCCCGGCATGAATCCCTTTGTGTTGCGCACCGCCAGGGTATTGGAGAGCTTTACGCCGAAATAGAGATTTTTTTTCGCGGAAAGTTCCTTCATGGATTTTATTATCTTCGTCGCTTGATTAAACTTAAGGTCGCGCTCGAACACGGAATCCGGTATTTCGACGCTATCATAACCGAGGGCGCCGCGTAACATTCCCCGCACGAACTCCGGCCCCATAAGCGTGGGATTGAGCTTCACCGACAGGTGAAAACCGCGCTCGCCGAGCAGATACGCCGCTATTCGCCCGACCTCGCCGGGAGGACAGCCGTGCATTGTTGAAAGAGCGCAGCTTCCCGACACGCGGTTTTCCACTTTTATGTCAGCGAACCCGGGATGATTTCTCGCGATCTCGTCCATATACTCGGTTATCAAATCCCCAGCGTCCGTCATCGTGTCCAGGAAGCTCCGCATACGCGGTTCGAGTATGCCTTCGAGGTTATAACCGACGCTTACGTTGAATATGGTCCCGTCATCCGTTTCTTTCCATCCCAGAAGCCGCCGGATTACCGGTATGAGAATCCGTGCTTTCACGTACTCGCGCGCCGACTCCTCGAGCTTCAGTTCCTGAGACCATTCGACGTTGTAGCCTTCGTCTTCCATGTCAATGCAGGGACGGGCGATTTCAAGCTCGTCCATGATCTGCACCGTCTTCAGCTCGATGAAACGCGCGCCGCACAGCCATGCCGATATTATATTCTGCGCGAGTTGGGAGCCTGGGCCGGCGGCCGGCCCGATCGGAGCGGCGAGATATTCTCCGAAGAGCACGGACGAGTACGGGGAGCCGCGGGGATGATCGAGGAATTTCGACGCGCGGATACCGAAGATGCTGCCGCGTTCGGAGTATTCCCGCTCGATCCACGTGATGAGTTTTGACAGGGGCTGCGGTTTCATGATCAGAACCTCTCCCACAGCTTTTTCGATGCTTCGGCGGCTTTAGCGAAAGCTTCCGCCTCGTCGGGACCGGCGAGGCGCCTGTCTTCCATAAGTACCCTGCCTCGCGCTATCGTCGAGGTTACGCATCGGCCGCTCATCCCGAACAGGATGTGAGCGTCGGCGTTCGCGCCGGACAGTTCGGTCGGGGACAGGTAGTCGCAGACAACCGCGTCGGCCGAATATCCCGGCGCGAGGCGTCCGAGCGGCAGCCGGAAATATCTTTCGGCTATGCGGGCGTTGTTCTCGAACAGCATACCGGTCACTTCCGCGAACGCGGCGTCAGGGCGGCGCGCGTTGTGTTTAAGAAGCGCGTTGGCCATATGAAGCGAACGCGGCATGTCGCTTATGAAACCGTCCGTGCCGAGGCCCACCGGTATGCCCGCCCCGTACATTTCGAGCGCGGGGCCGCATCCGACCGCGTTGCCCATGTTCGACTCAGGGTTGAACACCACGGCGGCGCCGGTGTCTTTGAGAATTTTCCGTTCGTTTTCGTCGATATGGACGCAATGGACCGCTATCGAACGCCCGCCGAGCATCCCGAAATCGCGGAAACGTTCCACGACCCGCTTGCCGTATTTTTTGACGGAGTCATATTCGTCGCGGATTCCCTCCGCCACATGCGCATGAAAGCCGCACCCTTCAGGCGCGGCTTTCGCGCAGGCTTCGAGAGTCGCGTCCGAGAGCGTCATGGACGCGTGGAGGCCGAATGTCCCGGCCAGCAGGTCATCTTCATCACTCGAGACGCGGCGGATGAATTCGACGTTCTCATCTATGCCCTCCCTCATCGTCTCTTCGCCGTCGCGATCCGAGACCTCGTAGCAGAGACAGCTCCTTATACCCGTCGCGCGCGCCGCGTCGGCTATCTTGAAAAGACTGCCCCGCACGGCCCGTGGACTCGCGTGATGGTCGAGGATCGTCGTCGTTCCGTTCCTTACGCAATCGATCATGCAAACCACGGCGCATATATAAACGTCGTCCAGTGTGAGCGCCTTGTCCAGCCTCCACCAGAGGCGTTCGAGCACCTCGCTGAAGTTCCCGCCGGCGGGCCCCTTGCCGGCAAATCCGCGCGCGAACGCGCTGTAACAATGCGTGTGGGCGTTTATGAAACCCGGCATGATTATCCCGCCGCGCGCGTCGAGAAAACGCGCGCCGGGATATTTCGCCCTGATCGCGCAGGTTTCGCCGACTTCCGCCACTACCGATCCGTCCATCGCGACGCACCCGTTTCGGTATCCGGGATTTGCCGCGTCCCTCGTTATAAGAATTCCGTTCCCGACGAGAAGCATTTTATTTTCCTTCCCTCATTTGATCATAAGTCGGAAACTCTCCGTCCCATACGACACCGCGGTACCTCGCGGGGTCGGTGTCGCCCTCGGTGCTGAACAGCAGGACAACGGAGTCCTTTCCGAGTTTCAGCGCGTTCTTCATGTCGGACAGACAATCGAGTCGCGCCATGAAGGAAAGCAGGCCGGCCGTAACCGCTCCGGACTCGCCGGACCGTATGAACGGATCGCCGCCGAGGGGATTGCCGAGTATTCTCATTCCCCGCGCCGCCACATAATCGGGGCATGACACGAACGCCGAAGCATTGTCGCGAAGTATGCCGAAAGCGATCGTATTCGGCTCGCCGCACGCCAGGCCGGCCATCAGCGTGTCCAAATCGCCCGTGACGGAGCGCGGACGACCGTCCCCCGCGCGCGCCGAGCGATAATAGCAGTCGGCTTTGTTCGCCTCAACGACGACGACCTTCGGACACTCCTCCCCGAAAACGGCGCGGAAAAAACCCTGCGCGGCCCCGGCAAACGATCCGACGCCGGCCTGCGCGAAAACGTGCGTGGGCCGCTCGTGCCCGGCAAGTCTCAACTGTTCCAGCGCCTCAACGGCCATCGAGCCGTAACCTTGCATTATTCGGAGCGGTATGTCCTCGTAACCCGGCCACGCGGTATCCTGTACGACTACCCAGCCCTTTTCGTTCGCCTCGGCGGCCGTCATTCGCACAGACTCGTCGTAGTTCACGTCGCGCACGGAGACGCGCGCGCCTTCGGCGGCGATCGCGGCGCGGCGCGATTCGGACGATCCCTTCGGCATGTAAACCACGGAATTCTGACGCAGCATACGGGCCGTCCAGGCAACCGCCCTTCCGTGATTGCCGTCCGTGGTCGCGGCAAACGTCACCTCTCCGAGGCGGTTTCTGATTTCGTCGCCGGCGAGGACATCATACGGGAGTTCGGAGATGTCCATGCCTAGCATTCCGGCGAGATATCCGGCGATCGCGTACGATGCGCCGAGCACCTTGAACGCGTTGAGGCCGAAGCGATACGACTCGTCCTTGACGTAAATTCCGCCGACCCCCAGTTCGGCCGCGAGACGCGGCAGGCTTCGGAGCGGAGTCGGCTCATAGCCGGGTATCGACGAGTGAAATCCGCGGGCCCGCGCGATTTCGGCCTCATTGAAACGCGAGACATCAGCGGCGCGGTTTCGGAAGTATTTTGTCCCTTCGTTCAGTACCCAAAGAATTTTCTCGTCATGTTCCATACGGAACGCCTCCTATTTCAAATATCTGTAGATAGTCTGTTCCGAGACGTCGAGCCTCAACGCGACCTCAGTGACGGCGCCCTTCAGCAGAAAAACGCCGTGTTCGTCCAGCGCGCACACTATATTTTTTTTCTCCTCGGTCGTCATTCTCGCCGGCTCTGCGCCCCACATGCCGATCACATCGTCGATCATCGAGAGCACTGTCTCGCGGATCGGGACGCGCTCTCTGCCGGGCTCCGGATTTTCCTCGATCTCACTGACTTCCAGCATTTGCCCGAGTATCCCGTGCGCTTCGGACAGCGCGGAAAGATCCGTGTTTATGCCCAGCATCCCGATTATTTTGTCCTCGCCGTTCCTGATGAAGAAAGTCGATGATTTGAGAAATTTGCCGCCGCCGTATGATTTGCCGAGATAATTGCTGATAAACCGTTTGCCGGTACGTCTGCCCTTGTCGAGAATCCCGCGGGCGAACTCCGACATCCCCGAACCGGCCGCGCGTCCCGGAAGCGATTCGTTGCGGATAGCCACAAGCGATCTTTCCGGATCGCCGATATCGTGCAAGACGATCTCGCTGTTAGATCCGAGAACCTCGGCGATAAAATCGACCAACGGTATGAATTGACGCACTTTGTCGTGCGGGGTCATCCGGATGCCTCCGTCAAATTATCTTGATTATAATTTTTTATCAAGATAATAATTTTTTTACATTATGTCCTTATCATAACCATAAAAAAATTCTTGTCAATAGCAGGGCGAAATCCAAATCCGCGGGCAGAATCCCGCCGCGCCGCCGCACTTCCTTAAAAATCGAGAGTGATGACCGATATATTTATGGGGACCTCTAAAAACCGATTTTACGTTGCCTTATCCCCACATCGAGGGTTTTATGGAACAGATATTATAATTTCTTGAGAGTTCCAAGATTGTAAGTTAGAACCTGTTTTCAATAACGCTTCGCTTCAATTGGATATTTCATTATGTTCACCCTTTCACTGGAAATTAGGTTTCATATATTTATATCCTAAAACCCGAACAATAGTTACTCAAAACCTCATCCTCTGATAACCCCAAGCTTGGTTAGTATTACAGTTGTAAAACACGCGAGTGACGATAGTGATATAGTATTTTAGCTTAAAAAATATTAGCACCAAAATACTGATAAACCACCGCCGACACATCTTTACAAGTAGGAATCGTATCAATCCAAAGCGCATTTCATATTTGCCCAAGATTTTTCAATTGGGTTATAGTCAGGCGAATATGTTTGTATTTATTATGTTAATGCACTATA
>JAIRKI010000119.1 GCA_031260185.1 Synergistaceae bacterium
GGGGAAAAAGTTCAGCTTTTTGATGACCCTCTTGTTGTCGGCAACAGCCCTATTTGTAGCTTTATGACCGAAAAACTAGCCGCGTGATCAATGATAAATGTTTTCGTTGGTCAGTATAACTATTCAGTCGTATATTTCCGCTCCGAAACCACACTAAACACCTATTGTACTAGCAGGTGTCCTGAGGTACTCATTTCGCGAGGTCATTCTTCGGATTCGAATCGGAAGGTCGGGGCGTCGCCCCACAAACGCTCGAGGTCGTAGAACTCTCGGCCGGATTTGCTGAATATATGTATGACGGCGGCTCCGGCGTCTATCAGTTTCCAGCGCGAACTGCCCGCGCCCTCCGTTTTATAACTGATTGCCATGCCGTCGAGCGTTTCCGTGACCGCGTCCGTCAGTGCCGACGCGTTTATCCCGGAGCGCGCCGTCGCCACGATGAAAGCGTCCGCGAACCCGGATACCGGCCTCAAGTCGATGAGTATGACGTCCAAGGCGTGCTTATCCCGCAACGCTTTGATGATCGGCATATATTCCGCGTAAGAATTATTTTCTTCCCGCATACGTCGGTTTCCTCAATTATTATTTTATATTTTATTGCAGCCGCACGTAGCTTTCTTCAAGGCGTTTCACCAGTTTTTCGTAATCATGACCGATTATCAGCGAGGCGAATTGGGCCTGTTTGTCCTGCCTCACGAGTCCGGAAGCGATGCCGCACAAAGTGGCCATATATTGGGCGGACAGCCTGCCGCTCTCTGTTTTCTCCCCATCCGCGGGGTAGATGATGTTGCTGCTTCTATAGTCGAAATGTTTCGCGTTGCCGACATAACACACGTCAATCCCCATTTTTTGCAGATGGGACGCCACCGTCGAGCCCACACCGTCTTTGCCGGTGCCGTTCAATACCGCCACCGCCTCCGGCATCCCGGCCACGATCTCCGAAACGGTTTTCGGCGCCGGCGCCGCGTTCGCCGCGTTGGCGTCGCTTTGTTTATCCTCCGCTTTTTGCGGTGGCTTCACCCCGTCGGGATAGTCGGGCGAATAATCGTCGGCGCCGGTTATCATCTGCAGGGGATCGAGCGATTTCTTGTTTTGGGCTTCCGCCATCATGTTTTTCAGCTCGGCAGCGTCCGCTTTGAGAAACGCGTCCACGGCTTTTATGTCGGGCATCCAGTAACTGAGATCGTCTATCAGCGAAGCGCTTCCGGGAAGCATCATGAAAAAAATCCTGTCCGTTTGCCTGTCCATCTTTCTCACGAAATGCCCGAGCTGCAAGATCATGCTCGGACTCACGTCCGTCGCGACGGTGTTTTTCACTTCGCCGATTATAGCGGGAAAACGCAGAAGGTTCTCCGGCTCGTACATCCTGTGAAGCATGGCTTTCATAAACTGCTGCTGCCGGTGGACGCGGCCTATGTCGCCGCGCGCGTCCTTGCGGAAACGCACGTATTTCAGCGCGGTCTCGCCGTTCATCCGCTGTTTGCCCGCCGGGATGTTTATTTCGAGACGCCCCCGCCTGTCGGTGTATTTCATGGGTTTGCCTACGAAAATATCGACGCCCCCCACCAAGTCGACGAGTTTGGGAAAGTTGTCATAGTCTATCTTGACGTAATATGAAATGGGCGCTCCGAGAAAACGCTGAACGGTTTCACGCACCAGTTCGGTCTTGCCGTAAGCGTAGGCGTGATTTACCTTCTGGGGCCCGTAACCCGGGATGTTCATCCTGGTGTCCCGCGGAATGGAGAGCACCCGCACGTTCTCGTTGTCTATGTCGAGCGCGGCCACCAATATCGTGTCGGAACGCCTTGATCCCTCGACGTTATCCTCGCCGAGCACCAGAACGTTTATACGCCCCGAAATGTCGAGTTTCCCGGCCTCGGGGATTTTGTCCGTATCCTCTTTTTCGGTGTACGAACCGGGTTTCGCCGGCGCCGGAGTCTCTATGTAAACAAACCTCGCGTAAGCGCCGACCACGAACGCAAAAGACGCGAGCAAAACAAAGAGCAGGACGTTTTTCCAATTGAACATTTTTCTACCGCGCCTCCGTGCCGGAGTAGAGTTTCATATCCCTGACATAATCGCCTACCGCCTCCGGCGTCATATAACGGACGCTTTTTCCCTCGCGCGCGTTGACCCTGATTTCGGTAGACGAGACGTCTATCATTCCGACGTCCAAAAAAATCAGGGATTTCCTGACCGTCTCGTCGATTTTTTCTATTTTATCACGAATATATCCCGGACGCGCGACAACCACTACGGCCGCGAGCGATAAAATTTTGAGATGGTCGTGCCATTTGGTCATTTCAAGAGCCGAGTCCATGCCCATTATCAGGAAAAAACGCGCGCCCGCGTAAATGCCCGCGAAGGTTTCGAGGGTTTCGGACGTGTAGCTCGCTCCGGTTTTGTCGGTTTCGACCCTCGATATCTCGAAACGCGGGTTGTCCTTTATCGCGAGCGCCGTCATCGCGTAACGGTCTTCGGCGGGCGCCATCGCCTCGTACTGTTTGTGCGGGGGGGCGCCCGCCGGCACGAATATCAGCCTGTCGAGGCAAAGCGCGCGGCGCGCCGCTTCGGCTATAAAAAGATGTCCGTAATGGATGGGGTCGAACGTCCCGCCCATTATTCCTATCTTCGACCCGCGCGGGCCGCCGTCAGTCCCCATATTTGTCGGGATAAAAATCGAATTCGGTCCCGCCCACCGAAACCGACGAACCGGATACCGCGCCCGCCTCCGCCAGAAGTTCTTCCACCCTGTATTTTCTGAGCAGGGACGAAAATCTGGCGACGTTCTCGCTCTGAGACAAGTCGTATCTTTCCGCGGCTTTTTCCAGACGGTCGTGCAGCACGCGGAAACCGCCGCCCGGCAGCGAAATTATCTGTACCCTGTCCTTCGCCCCGCCCTGTTTCATCTCGTCGATTCCGATCACGCGGCAATCCGCGAACATGCGGACACATCCCTTCGGACGCGGGTGCGCGCGCGAAAATTCGATTATTCTCATCGCGAGGGACGGTATATTTTCGCCGGAAAGCGCGCTCGCCGTCATGAAATCCATCCCGAGCGCGGAGAAACGGGCCGCGAGTTCGGCGTAAACCGCCGGATCTTCGCAAGCGTCAATTTTATTGCCCACGACCACGCAAGGGCGCGTCCCCAACTCCGGGTCATACTGTTCCAATTCTGACCTGACCGTGCGAAAATCCCGCGTCACGGCGTCCGCGTCCCGCGCCGAGATGTCGAGAACGTGCAGCAGAAGCCGCGTCCGTTCTATATGCCTCAAAAACGATATTCCAAGCCCCTTGTCGCCGCTCGCTCCCTCTGTCAAGCCCGGAATATCCGCGAGAACGACCGCGTCCGTGTAGGTTTTCAACACTCCCAGGTTTGGGGAAAGCGTGGTGAAAGGATAGTCCGCTATCTTTGGGGCGGCATTCGACAGGGCCGCGAGGATGCTCGATTTGCCGGCGTTCGGTAGGCCGATGAGGCCGATGTCGGCTATGAGTTTGAGTTCGAGGCGCAGGGAACGTTCCTCGCCCAACTCCCCTTTTTCCGAGAATCGCGGCGCCATTCGCGCCGACGAAGCGAAAACGCGGTTGCCGCGCCCTCCCCTGCCGCCCATCGCCGCGACAAAAGAATCCCCTTCCTCAACGAGGTCGGCGACGCCCTCTCCGCTGCCTGAGTCGTAGACGAGAGTTCCGCACGGCACGCAAAACTCCGTCGTTTTTCCCGACGCCCCGTTCTTCGCATTTCCCTCGCCGTGAGAACCGTTTTCGGCCGCAAACCTTTGCCGCCGTTCGAAATCGGCCAGCGATTGCAAGTTGGACGCCGCCTTGAGAACGACGTTCCCTCCCCTGCCGCCGTTGCCTCCGTCCGGGCCCCCGTTCGGCCGGTATTTTTCGCGGCGGAAGCTCATACATCCGTTTCCGCCCCTGCCCCCGCGGACGTAAATCGTTATTTCATCGACGAATTTCATATGAACACCCGGGTATTACCTTCGCAAACGCTTCGATTCCAACAAAAAAGCCGAATATATCATTACCCGCAAATCGCAGCGTTGCGGCGGGCTTTGGCGGCTTCCGGAAGCTCGGCGCCGGGTTCGCGTGTTCGTGTTATTGTTTGCGCCGCCATGTTTTCATTTCCCCTTTCCCGCGGTTTTACGCCAAACCCGCGGGCTCTGCCCGCGCCCGGCAGGGAGCAAGCTCCCTGCACCCTATTTTATAAAAGGGGTCAAGGGGACTGGTCCCCTTGCGGGGTTTGGGGCGCGGAGCCCCAAGGTTTTAATCCCGCTCAGGCAAACGCCTCTTCGGCGAGCACGGTGACGAACTTGCGGTTGGCCTTGGTGACGAAAGATACTTTGCCTCCGGCGAGCGCGAACAGTGTATCGTCTTTGCCGCGTCCGACGTTGCGTCCCGGATGGAATTTCGTGCCGCGCTGGCGGACTATTATGGTTCCCGCCGTGACCGGCGAACCGTCGCCGCGTTTGACGCCCAAGTATTGCGGATTGCTGTCGCGTCCGTTGGAACTGCTCCCCTGCCCCTTTTTATGCGCGAAAAACTGAATGTCGAACTTATACTTCATTGTCCCCTTGCCTCCCGTTCTTATCTTCATATTTCACATGCCCCGGATACGACTTGGCTATTTCTTCGAGTGACCGCGCCACCGCGCGCGCTATCGGCTGTGTCCCCGGCGATTTTGGATCCCACGCCAGAGAAATCTTCGGCGTTTCGGGTTCTCGGATACATCTCAAATTTTCGGCCCGCAGCACTTCTTCCAAGCCTATCCACAGACATTGCATCAGCGCCGAAATCGCGGCGCATACGATATCGTTTCCGTACTTGTCATATCGGGCGTGACCTTCGGAGGTTATCTCGAAAATATCCTCCTCCGACCTTCTGATCGTGACGACGGCTGTTTTTTTTCGGACTTTTTTCTCAGCCGTTTATGGACTCCACTTTCAGCGCCGTGTACCGTTGCCTGTGTCCGCGAAACCTGCGATAATTTTTTTTACGGCGGTATTTGAAAATAATCACTTTATCCTCTTTGCCGTGTTCGACGACGCTCGCCCTGACCGAAGCGCCCTCCGCCAACGGAGTTCCCGTCACCGGACCGTCGTCACGTCCGATGAGCAAAACCTCCTTTATTTCCACAGCGCTCCCCTCTTCGGCGTCGAGTTTTTCGACACGAATAACATCTCCCTCGGAGACGCGATACTGTTTTCCGCCGGTTGCTATAATAGCGTACATATACTGCGATTCCTCCCTTCGCTGTCCGTCAGACGGCGTTCTCACGCGCTTTGTGCCCGCGACAGGCGATTTTCGCGTAAACTGAATTATACTACGCTCATTTGGCCGTCACGTCAAGAATCGCCGCGCGACTCGCGGTCATGTAAGAACCTGTTTTCAATAACGCTTCAAAAGTGTGTGCGTATGGGATATTTTGAAGATAGTTTCCTCAGATTTTGCCAAAATTTCATAGTCTTTGGATAGACGGCGAGAGTGTCCCGCCCAGCCGAA
>JAIRKI010000110.1 GCA_031260185.1 Synergistaceae bacterium
ATATACGGTCATTTTCCCGTTCTATTGTTCTCCATTGGATTAATTGGCGCAGAGCGCATCAAGCTGTTGCCATGTGGTATCATTATCGTCACTCGCAAATTTTACAACTGTAATACTAGGCAACCCTACTGTTTCATGATATAGATACATCTCTCCGTATGATGGCTTGGTATTACGATTATTATATCATCTTGACGGTGTTTTTTCCACTATGTCTCAAGAGGGATTTTCAGAGGTTTCCTGTGATTCAAGTTCATCGGCCTGCGGATTTTGGGAAACCGTCTCCGATTTGCCACGCGCGCCGGAGTTGCTGTGTATCTGGCGCAGCATTTCGACGCAAACCTCAAGCGCGCGTTTGCCGTCGCGAAGTCCCACCAGCGGTTCGCTTCCATCGCGCACGCATCTTATAAAATCCTGCAATTCCAGCTTCAGCGGCTCGCGTTTTGGGAACACCGGATGCTCGACGATCTCGACCAAACCGCGCCCCTTCTGTTGCACGCAATGATGCAATGTGACGTCCTGGGTCTCGTAATTGACGATCATTCGGAGATAGCCGGTATATGGGGTCTGTGACACCGCGTCCGCAAGATACCGCTCGGGTTCGGTGATTTCCAGCGTGCGTACGCGTTTCTCGCTCAGGCGGCTGACCATTATATGCGCTATGGTTCCGTTGTCGAAAAACATTTGCGCGGAGGCTATATCCTCGTGCTCCGTGCGGACGCGGCGCCCCATCGCCGAGATGTTCACTATCTCCGAATGGGCGAGCGACAATATTATATCCACGTCGTGTATCATGAGATCGAGGACCACACCCACATCGCTCACGCGAGGCGAGAACGGGCCCACCCTGCGCGACTGCACGAAAATCGGTTCGTGCACCATTTCCCTCACGTGCTGGACGGCGGAATTGAAGCGCTCTATGTGTCCTACCTGCAATACCAGGTTTCTGTCGCTCGCCACGCGAAGCAGTTCTTCCGCCTGCTGAATATTGGCCGTGACAGGTTTTTCGATGAGGAGATTGACTCCCCGTTCCATCGCCTTCCTCGAAACCTCGAAATGGCTGACGGTCGGAACAACGATACTCAAGGCGTCAGGGCGCGTCTCGTCAAGGAATTTGTCCAAATCGGCGTAAGCCGTCGTCCCGAAGTTTTCGGCCACGTCATGCGCTTTCTCCTCGTCAATATCGACCACGCCGACCAGATTCGCCCCCAATATCTCCGTATATACGCGCGCGTGATGCACGCCGAGATGCCCAACCCCAACCACTCCAACTCTCACGTCACTCATAAAAAACCGCGCTCCTTCGTGTGCCCATGTCGATCTTTTCGGTCTATAACCATATTATCACCGCGCGGCGGCGTTTTGTGGCGCGCCCGTCGATATTTTCCGCGATTTTGCCCGGTTTTTAGATAAGTCCATTAATTTTTCGAGGTTCTACACGCTATCTTTAATGTGCGAAAGGCGAGGTATATAATTTGACGGGGGTGTGTCTTATGGCAAAATCTGTTTTCACCGACGGAAAAATGAGCGTGACGGATTTCATCAACTGGGTGGAATCGATGCCGGGAGAGACGGCGGCGCACAAGGTGTTGCCGGCGCGCGAGGCTGTCTTCGGCGGCTGGCCGCCGGTCGATTCGGGGATAATTCGTTCGCTCGCCTCGCGCGGAATTGAAAAGCTCTACTCTCATCAGGCGCGCGCCGTCGAAACGGCTCTCGCCCGCGAAGATTTCGTGATAGTGACCCCCACGGCCTCGGGAAAAACGCTGTGCTACAACATACCCGTGCTCGACGCGGTCGTCAAGTCTCCGAACTCGCGGGCGATTTATCTTTTTCCGACGAAAGCGCTGTCGCAGGATCAACTGTCGGAACTGCGCGAACTGATCGACGAAATGAAGCTCGACGCGCGCACCCACACTTACGACGGCGACACCCCCGGCGATGTCAGGACCAAGATCCGCAAGTCGGGGCATATCGTGATAACGAACCCCGACATGCTGCACACCGGCATACTGCCCCACCACACAAAATGGAAAGACCTGTTCGAAAACCTGAGATACGTCGTGATAGACGAACTGCACACGTACAAGGGCATATACGGCTCACACCTCGCGCTCATAATCTCGCGCCTCCTGCGAATCTGCGAATTTTACGGCTCACGCCCGGCGTTCATATGCTGCTCGGCCACGATCGCGAATCCGCGGGAGCTGGCGTCCAAACTGACGGGGCGGGAGATGGAACTGATATCGGAAAACGGGGCCCCGTCAGGCGAGCGGCACATAATCTTCTACAACCCGCCCGTCGTGAACTGGCAGTTGGGCATCAGGCGCTCGTCGCTTTTCGAATCGGCGAGGATAGCCATCACAGCGGTGCGGAACGGGATACGGACCATCGTGTTCAGCCGCTCGCGGATAAACGTGGAATTGCTCCTGAAATACATACAGGGCGCCGCCGCGAAATACCGCGTGCCGGATGGGAGAATCGCTGGATACCGGGGCGGTTATCTCCCCAACGAACGCCGGGCCATAGAGCGCGGGCTGCGTGACGGCGACATCCATTGTGTGGTCAGCACCAACGCCCTCGAACTGGGTATAGACATCGGGTCGCTCGAACTCTCAGTGCTGCACGGTTATCCGGGAAGCGTCGCATCGGCATGGCAGCAGATGGGGCGTGCCGGACGGCGGGCGAACGGCGGCGTTTCGGCCGCCGTCATGGTGGCCTCGTCTCTCGCGTCCGACCAATTCCTCGCGATGAACCCGTCGTATTTTTTCGGCGCGTCGCCGGAGCACGCCCGCGTAAACCCGTCGAACCCGTACATTCAGATCGGGCACATCAAATGCTCCTCGTTCGAGCTGCCGTTTTACGAGGGTGAGAAATTCGGCGGCGATGACGTGAGCGAGGCCCTCGATTTTCTCACCCGCAACGACGTGCTACACAACACGGAAGGCCGGTATTTCTGGCAGGAAGACTCGTACCCCGCGGCGTCGCTGTCGCTCCGCAGCGCGACGAGCGAGAATTTCGTGATACATGACGTAACCGACGCCTCGAACCCCGTCGTGATAGGCCAGATGGACCGCAAGACGGCGCCGACCCTGATATTTCCCCAGGCGATATATTTCCACGCCGGAGAAGCCTATCAGGTGGAGGAACTCGACCACGAGGAGATGCGGTGCTACGTCAAAAAGGTGAACGTCGACTATTACACCGACGGAGACGCGTCCGCCCGCATCGAAGTGCTGGACGAAATGGACCGCGCCGCCAACCTGGGCTGGGGCGAAGTGCTCCTTGCCGTCCGCCCGACAATATACAAGAAGATAAAGCTCCTGACCCACGAAAACGTGGGTTACGGCAACATTCACTTGCCCGAGGAACAGATGCATACCACGGCGTTCTGGATAAATCTGGAGAAAGAACTTCCCGAGGCCGTGTCGCTTGCGGAGGGAGAAAAGATAGAGTCGCTGCACGCCCTCGTGAACCTGATGAAAAGCGTGGCCCCTCTCTTTTTGATGTGCGACAGGGGCGACATAATAGTGAAGGGACACGAACGCGACCCGCACTTTCGCGTCCCCACGCTTTTCGTGGCCGACAACGTGCCCGGAGGCATAGGACTGGCCGAAGAGCTGTTCGAGCTGGGAAAGGGCCTTTTCAAGTCGTGCCTCGATGCGGTGTCGAACTGCAAATGCGCTTACGGCTGCCCGGCATGCATAGGCGCGACCGTCCGCGACGGCGGCGAAAAGCGCGCTACAATAGATCTGCTCAGGAGGATCTGTCTGTTTTGAGTTCATGGGATTCGGCCGTTTCGCCCAACGGGTGAAACGGCTAAAGCTCGTGAATTCAGAGATATACGATATCCGTAATAATTTTAACTCGTCAACCCACAGATTATTATTTTTAAGGAAAAAACACATCAGATTTGCCCAAGACACCTGTTGTATTAGCAGATGTTTTATAAATATATCTTATTTATTTTCCGCTGATTGTCTATACCCGTGAGAAAAATTTCAAATTCAGACCCGTTTTTTTCAATTGCAAACGCAAAATCCACCCCGTTGTGGTTGCGGAGTGAATTTTGCGTTTGCAAATCGTGGAGTGGAATTTAGCGTTGCAAGTCATCAAACTCATATCCGGCACTTTGCAAAAAAATATTTTTGAATTGAAAATCACTAAAGACTCCATGATTCAATGTCGAATAAAACATTATGAGAAAATTAAAAGTGAATTCTATGCCGACTCG
>JAIRKI010000112.1 GCA_031260185.1 Synergistaceae bacterium
GTTTTATGCTCAATTTGATATCGCCACTGTTCTTCATCTCCCCATTATCTCAATTACCGAGAAATTTTCCGCGCCGCCCTATCCGCGTCTTCCTTCTTCTCTTTTTGGAGAAGGGGGGGTGACATTTTCACTGTCCCGTTAAGGGGTGACATTATCATAGTCCGGCGACAAAGATCTCCGCTGAACTTGAATCTCGATGTTGTTTATGCTAATATATCAACAACACAGAAGCCAGTTTGGAGTGATTGAATTGATTGACGCATTGAGCGCGATCAGGGAACAGGTCATTCAGTACAGAGGTTCGAGGGTGTTTTACAGAGCCGCCAACGGCCGCAGAAAGGCCGAAGCCCGTCAGGGAGTAATAATGGAAGCCTATCCAAGCCTTTTCACGCTTTTCGTTGAATCTCAAAACAGCACGGTCTCATTCAGTTACGCCGACCTTCTGACGAAGGAAGTCGAACTGAAATTGCTGTCCCGCGAGGATAAAAACTGACGGGAAGCTCCGCGCGCGGCCCTCGCCGCGCGAATTGACGATGGCCGTTGAATTTGCCGTGCCGTGCCCGATAAAACTGAATCTCACACTTCGCGTTCTGAACAGGGGTTGCGACGATTATCATGAGATCAGTTCTTTGTTCTGGCGTCTGCGTTCTCCCGAAAGTCTGGAGGCTTGTTTCGGTTCAGAAAAAGACAGCCTGTCGGTTTTTGGGGACGACATACCGGGCGAAAATATTATAACTCGCGCGATACGCTATATAAGAAACGTTTGCGGAGACGACGCTTTTCCGCCAGTTGATTTGCGGCTGTACAAGAGAATCCCGATGGGAAGCGGTTTGGGCGCGGGAAGCGGAAACGCGGCGGCGGCAATCTGTCTGTTCAGACGAATTTACGGCGGCATAAAAGACGCGGCTTTGGACTTGGTCTCAGTCGGCGCGGATGTGGCTTTCTTGGCGGGGGATCACGAAGTGGCTCTGGCTCGGGGCAAGGGTGAAATTCTCGAAGGTTTGAGCGGAAGGCCGAATGCGGCGGTGACGTTGTTTTTTCCGTGTTGGCGGAGCGATACGAAGCGCGCGTACGAGATACTCGACGAAGCTCGCGAACGCGGAGTCATGTGCTTTGTCTCGGAGAGCGAGGCGCGGAATGAGGCGGTTGCCGTTCTGGACATCCTGAAAGACGGACGCAAAGCCGGTTTGCTTCCCAATGATTTTTTGTGTTGCGCGGGACACGAACGCGAATACGGCGAAATTGCCGCTTTGGCCGACGAAAGCGGCGCTCTCGCGTGGGGGTTGTGCGGCAGCGGGTCGGCTTATTTCGCGTTGTTCGATCCCGGGGACGGCGAGGGTTTGCGCTCGATGTTCGCCGCGATAAAAAACGGAATATATGGATTTCAGTGGCTCCAGAAAATTTTGGTTTTGGAGTGATGGCCTGTGAGGGGTAAAAGAACCCAGCGTTTGATACGGGTGGCGTCGCGGATGTTGTTGCGTCCGTCGTGTCAGATGTCGCTGACGGAGACAGCCGCGGGTTTCGGAGTTTCCAAAACTCTCGTGAGCGACGATATCGAAATTATTTCCGAAGCGCTGAAAAACGATGAGGAAAGTTTGTATGAAAACCGATCTCGGGGAACCGGACGCGCCGCTGTGGAAGCTGAAGAGAAAATAAGCCGCCTCAATGCGTTACGCGGTTCCGGCAAGGACCTCAAAATGACCGTAGAGGGTTTTATAGCGATGACTCATGACGAAACAAATGTATAGTTATGCTCTACGTTCTTGACGCCTGCGCGTTGTTTGCGTTCATAAAAGGCGAAACGGGCGACAATATTGTTTGGGACGTTCTGTTCAGATCTGTCACCGGAGATGCTTCGGCCGTCATGCACGAGATAAACCTGTTGGCAGTTTACTATGGGTTTTATCGTGAACGCGGTAAAATTTACGCCGAGCTAAAAATCGCGGAGGCTTCCGCTTTCTTTACGACTATTCAAGGCCTTGCGAGACCGATTTTTACGGAAGCCGGACGTTTGAAAGCGTCTTATAAAATTTCGCTTGCCGACTCAATCGCGCTTGCCGAAGCGTCAATCAGCGGCGATTCACTTGTTACCGCCGATCATCACGAGCTTGACGCCATAGAGAAACATGAAAATATCAATTTCGTTTGGATTCGTTAGTGCCCTGTGTTGCGAGGTCGAGGTACGGGGCGGAGTTTCGTGGGTTTGTTCCATATATAATCCTGCGCGTTGCGACGCTAAATTTTTTTGTTGCGGGGGATGGGGATGTTCAGGATTTTATCGAAGGAGCGTACAGCTCCCAAAGAATATGATTTTTGGGTGAACGCTCCCGGAATAGCGAGCCACGCCCGTCCTGGGCAGTTCGTGGTTCTGCGGGCGGACGAAAGGGGCGAGCGCGTTCCGCCGACCATTGCGGATTTCGACGCGGCAAGGAGTGCCATTCGCCTGGTCTTCCAGGTTGTGGGCAAGACCACCGCTCTGCTCGCGTTGCTGAAAGAGTGCGGCTCGATACTCGACATATCGGGGCCTCTGGGCAGCCCCAGCGAGACAGAAAATTACGGAACTGTGATGATGGTCGGCGTCGGCATCGCGGCGCTGTACCCGATAATACGCGGCCTCAAAAACGCCGGCAACCGCGTTGTTACCATCCTGGGAGGCAGGACGTCCGATCTTGTGATAATGAAACGCGAGTGCGTGGAATACTCCGACGAGCTGATCGTCACCACCGACGACGGTTCGGAGGGCACGCGCGGTCTCGTCACCGACGCGATGAAGGCCGTGGCGGGTCGCGGCGAAAAAATCGACAGGGTATGGGCGATAGGGCCCGGCGTGATGATGAAGTTCTGCACGGCGGCGGCCCGCGAGCTGGGGCTGCCGATATGGGTCTCGATGAACTCGATCATGGTCGACGGCACAGGAATGTGCGGGTGTTGCCGCCTCAGCGTCGGCGGGCAGATCAAATTCGGTTGCGTCGACGGCCCCGAGTTTGACGGGCTCGAGGTCGATTTGGAGGAAGAAAAAATTTCGATGGAAAAATACGAGGCGGAAGCGGGTGACCTCTCATGGCTGTAAGGAGATGTGCAAAAATAAACTTTACAAGTTCGGTAAAACTATGTAATTCCATTCACCGTGAAATTCTTGTTGTTTAATATTATAGCGGTTTCATATAATCTATACTATGCAGCATTCTACAGGCAGCTGAAAATAGGCTATTTACGGAGCGATATATAGTATATGTTATACTAAACCGCTATAACCGCCGCTAACTCTTTATCGGAAACAACAATACCTTTTTTGTATTGTTGCGTGTCAGATACGCATTCTACCGTTAATCCGCCGGCACTGGTTGTAGAAGCGATCAGATTTATAATGGTCAATAATTCATCAAGCGGTTTTCCTCTCCGGTTAATACTTATATAGGAAAACAATGGCTCATCACAAAATTGCGTTCATCGTTGCAACGAGTGGCATGAGATGGGTTGTGTCATTAGAGAAGCAGGAAATATCAGCCTTTGTGACGTCGCTTATGATGGGATAGCAAGAGT